>JBAQWH010000487.1:0-5125 GCA_049298815.1 Thermoanaerobaculia bacterium
CGTTAGTAGAACGGCTGTGGATAGCGTCTTTACTAACGACTAACGACTAACCACTAACGACTAAACCGCCGTGAGCTTCGCGAACTTCGCGATGAATTTCTTCGTCCCGTGTCGCTCGAAGTAGACCGAGAGCTTTGCCTCCGGGCCGCTCCCCTCCATCGTCAGGATCGTTCCGACTCCGAACTGTTCGTGGCGCACGCGCGTTCCCCGCTTCAACTCGTTCTTCGGCGCCGCAGTCCCGGCCTTTGCCGCACCGATCGCAGCGGGATCGAACTGCACGGGGGAGTTCTGGAAGAACGACATCACGCCGTTGACTGAGTCGTTCCTGGGTGCCGCCTTGGCCGGAGGGATTGCCTGTCCGGTCGGCTTGAACGTCTGCTGCGCCGGCCGCGGCTGGGGACGACCCTGCGGCGCGCGTGACGACGATCCGTAACGGTCGCCGTACCCGCCGCCACTCCGCGCACCGCCGCCGAGCGGCTTCTCACGCCAGCTGGGCTCTTCGACGCGACGGTACGAGGAGGCCAGACGGACCTCCTCCCTCACGGACGGAGGGATCTCCTGGAGGAACGGCGACGGGCTCTGCTCCCGGAACCTCCCGTGGATGCGGCGCTCGAGGGCGTTCATGCAGTAGAGCAGCTCGCGTGCGCGCGTCATCCCGACGTAGCAGAGGCGGCGCTCCTCCTCGATGTCGTCGGTCGAGTCGAGCGACTGAGAGTGCGGCAGGATGCCCTCCTCCATGCCGACCAGAAACACGACCTTGAACTCGAGTCCCTTTGCTGCGTGGAGCGTCATCAGGGTGACGCCCTTCTCGGCCTGGTAGCGGTCGACGTCCGACATGAGAGACAGCGAGTCGAGCCAGTCGGCGATCGACGAGGCGCCGTTCGCCTCCCAGTACTCACGCGCCGAGTTCAGGAGCTCGTCGAGGTTCTCGAGCCGCGACTCGTCCTGCACGTCGCGCGACTCCTGCAGCATCCGGCGGTAGCCGGTCCGCACGAGCACGTACTCGACGAAGTCCGGGATCGGGTTCGAAGCGCCTCGCTGCAGGTCGTGGATGATCTCGCGGAACTCCTTCACGGCCTTCGCAGCCCGGGCCGGAAGGAAGTCGACCTCTCCTTCGACGACCGTCCAGAGGGAGAGATCCTGTTCGGCCGCCCGCTGGGAGAGCGCGGCGATGGTCGTGTCGCCGATTCCGCGGGACGGTACGTTGATGACCCGCTCGATCGCGGGAGTGTCGTGCGGTCGAACGGTCGCCCTCACGAACGAGAGGATGTCCTTGATCTCGGCGCGCTCGTAGAACTTGACTCCGCCGACGACCGAGTAGGGGATGTTGCTCCGGAGCAGCTCTTCTTCGAACGGCCGCGACTGTGCGTTCGTCCGGAAGAGGACTGCGAAATCGGTCAGCTTGTACTGGTGCCGCAGTGACGCGATCTTCTCGAGGACGAACTGCGCCTCCTCGCGGTCGTTGCTGCAGGTGACCAGCCGGACCGGCTCTCCCGAGCCTCCCGCGGTGAAGAGCTTCTTTCCTTTGCGCGCGATGTTGTTCGCCACCACGCCACTGGCGGCGTCGAGGATGTTGCCGGTCGAGCGGTAGTTCTGCTCGAGCTTCACGATCTTCGCCCCGGGGAAGTCGTTCTCGAAGTTCAGGATGTTGTTGATGTCGGCTCCCCTGAACCGATAGATCGACTGGTCCTCGTCTCCGACCGCAACGACGTTGCCGTGCGCTCCGCTCAGCAGCTTCACGAGCTGGTACTGCGCGTGGTTGGTGTCCTGGTACTCGTCGATCAGGACGTGCCGGAACCGGTCGTGGACTTCGGCGCGGACGTCCTCGTGTTTTTCGAGGAGCTCGACGTGTTTCCCGATGAGGTCGTCGAAATCCATCGCGTCGAACTCGCGGAGCCGCTTCTGATACAGCTTGTAGATTTCCGAGACGCGCGATCCGAAGAAATCGAGGTTGCGTTTCTCGTAGTCGACCGGGCCCATCAGCTCGTTCTTCGCCGCCGAGATGCGTGAGAGGACCGAGCGCGGAGGGAACGCCTCGTCGTTGATGCTCAGCTCGCGCATGCAGCGCCGGATGAGCGTCATCTGGTCGCCCGTGTCGTAGATCGCGAACGACTTCGTGTAGCCGAGGCGATCGGCATGGCGGCGGAGGATCCGGAGCGACGTCGAGTGGAACGTGCCGATCCACGGCCGCGGGCCGCCGTGCGGAACGAGCTGGTTGACGCGCTGGAGCATCTCGTCGGCCGCTTTGTTCGTGAAGGTCACGGCGAGGATGCCGTGCGGCGGCACCCCGAGCTCGGCGATCAGCCAGGCGATCCGGTAGGTGATGACGCGGGTCTTGCCCGAGCCCGCACCCGCGAGAACCAGGAGAGGCCCTTCTCCATGTGTGACTGCTTCGCGCTGCTGAGGGTTGAGTCCGGTGAGGTCGATCATCGTGGAGGGGGCATCGTAAAGAGTGAAGGGTGAAGAGTGAAGAGCGAAAGTCGGGAACGCAGCGGCCCCCTGCACTGTTTCGCGAATTGCCGCCCGGAAGCTACACTGCCGCGTCGGTTTGAATTCCCTGGAGGCTTCATGTTTGGTTCGTTCGGTATCTGGGAACTCCTCATCATCCTGGTGATCATCGT
This sequence comes from Thermoanaerobaculia bacterium, assembly GCA_049298815.1. GTDB lineage: Bacteria > Acidobacteriota > Thermoanaerobaculia > Gp7-AA8 > Gp7-AA8 > JBAQWH01. The sequence goes on from JBAQWH010000487.1 coordinate 2,622, forward strand.
CGTCATCTTCGGCGCGGGCAAACTCCCGCAACTCGGCCGAGGCCTCGGCGAGGGCATCTCGAACTTCCGCGATGGCATCAAGGGGAAGGACGACAAGACGCTCCCGAAGAGCGACGACAAGACCGTCTGACGCGGTAACGACCGGATGGCTCCCGTCGACCCAACGGCTCCGTCCGCGATCTTCGAGAGCGACCTCGCCCAGAAACCGCTCCCGGACATTCTCGCGACCGTGCATCGGTACAAGGTGCCGGGCCGCATCGAGTGCCGCCGCGCCGACGAGCTCAAACGGGTCTACGTCGAGGACGGCAGCGTCATATTCGCCACGACCAACCGCGTCTCCGAGTCGCTCGGCGACCTCCTCCTCCGCGACGGCCGGATCACCCGGGAGCAGTACGACGTCAGCGTCCGGCGCATCGGGGAGACCGGCAAGCGCCACGGCGCGATCCTCGTCGAGATGGGAGCGATCACCGGCCAGGAGCTCCCCGAAGCCGTCCGACAGCAGATCCAGGAGATCGTCTGGTCGGTCTTCAGCTGGACCGCCGGCGACGTGACGTTCACGCCGGGACGCGAGAAGCATCTCGAGTTCGTGAAGGTCGCGATCCCGATCCCGCAGGCGATCGTCCACGGAGCCCGCTGCATCCCCGACGCCCGAGTCCTCGTCGAGCGGATGGGTAAGAAGACCACTTCGCTCCGCCGCTCGTCCGTCTCGATCCCCGAGCTCCGCCTCGAGGCCGACGAGACGCATCTCCTCGAGATGGTGAACGGCCGGCGCACGCTGTTCGAGCTCGTCAACACTCCCGGTCTTCCGGCGACGGACAACGCACGGATCCTTTATGGTCTCTTCGTCCTGCAACTGATCGAAGTGGCCCCCATCAGACAGATCAAGGTTCAGGTCAAGAGCGGAGGAGACCACGAAGAATGACGGCACACCGATGGCTGATCTGCGGCTCGAAGGGAATGCTCGGCACCGACCTGGTGGACCAGCTGAGGAGCCGCGGGGAGGAGACGATCGGCATCGACCGCGAAGAGCTCGACATCACGGTCCCGCACACGCTCGCGCAGTTCTTCCGGGAGAACCGGCCGACGATCGTCGTCAACTGCGCCGCCTACACGAAGGTCGATGCCGCGGAGGAGGATGAGCACGCGGCGAACATCCTCAATGGCTCGTCCGTCGAGTTCCTCGCACACGCGGCGAACGCCATCGACGCGCTCGTCGTGCAGCTCTCGACCGACTTCGTCTTCGACGGCTCGGCCATCCGGCCCTACGAGGTGAACCACCAGCCCAATCCCCTCTCGGCCTACGGCCGCTCGAAGCTCCTGGGCGAGTACGCCGCCTCGCATGCGAAACGGAACGCGGTCGTCAGAACGTCCTGGCTGTTCGGAAGGAACGGCCCCAATTTCGTCGAGGCGATCCGGGGGCAGGTCGCAAAGGGGACCGATCCGCTGCGGGTGGTCGACGACCAGCGCGGCCGCCCCACCTACACCCCGCACCTCGCATCCGCACTGATCCGGATCGCACGCCTCGCCTACGACTCACCCGATGCGAACGGCATCTGGCACTACGCCGACGCGGATGCCTGCTCCTGGTTCGACTTCGCGAGCGCCATCGTCGAGATGCTGGGGGCCCCGACGAGGGTCGTCCCGGTCAGCACCGACGAGTTCCCGCGTCCCGCAAAACGGCCCGCCTATTCAGTGCTCTCGACCGAGCGGTACGAACGGCTCACCGGCCTGCCGCCAGAGTCGTGGCGGGAAGGACTGCGGGAGTACCTGATAGGACAATAGGACCTATAGGACCTATAGGACCTATAGGACCCGCCCGCCCTTCGTCCTATCCGGGTGGTGGGTCCTATTGGTCCTATTGGTCCTATTGGTCCTATTCGTCCTATTGGTCCTATTCTCCTATCCGTCCCCACAAGAGAAACTCCACGTTCCCCTCCGCCCCTTTGATCGGGCTCTCGATGCGGCCGAGGATCTCGAAGCCGGTCTCCCGGGCGAACGCGGTCACGCCGTCGACAGCGGCCAGGCGGATGGCGTCGTCGCGCACGATGCCGCCTTTGCCGACGTCGGCCTTGCCGACTTCGAACTGCGGCTTGATGAGCGCGACGAGCTCTCCGCGGAGGAACGTCGCGACGGCCGGCAGGATCAGCTTGAGCGAGATGAACGAGACGTCGATCGAGACGAAGTCAATCGGCTCTTCGAAGGCCGAGGCGTCGAGGTACCTGGCGTTGACCTTCTCGCGATTCACGACCCGAGGATCGTTGCGCAGCGAGACGTCGAGCTGGCCGTAGCCGACGTCGATCGCGTAGACCCTGCGCGCGCCGTTCTCGAGCATGACGTGCGTGAAGCCGCCGGTCGACGCGCCGATGTCGGCGCAGACCTTGTCGCGGACGCTGATCGGAAACGTCTCGAGCGCGCCCGCGAGCTTCATCCCGCCGCGCCCGACCCAGGGGTGTTCGAGCGCGGCGACGCGCACGACGTCGTCGTCCGCGACGACCGCTCCGGCC
>JBAQWH010000488.1:0-2735 GCA_049298815.1 Thermoanaerobaculia bacterium
GCGCTGCAGTGGTACCGGCTCCTCCGCGCGCGGGCGGATCGTCGGCGCACGAGATCGACTACGAGATCTTCGGCGAGGAGATGCAGTTCGTCGAGATCACGCTCGATCCGCGCGAGGCGTGCATCGCCGAAGCCGGGTCGTTCATGTACATGGACCCGGCGATCGAGATGGAGACCATTTTCGGCGACGGCTCGGCCAAAAGCGGCGGCGGCCTCATGGGAATGCTGATGTCGGCGGGCAAGCGCGTCCTGACGGGCGAGTCGCTCTTCATGACCGTCTTCGCCAACAACGGCGGCGCACGGCAGAAGGTCGCGTTCGCCGCTCCCTACCCGGGGAAGATCGTGCCGCTCGACCTCAAGCAGCTCGGCGGAACGATGCTCTGCCAGAAGGACGCGTTCCTTTGCGCAGCGAAGGGCATCGCGGTCGGGATCGCGTTCCAGAAGAAGCTGGGCGCGGGCTTCTTCGGCGGTGAGGGCTTCATCCTGCAGAAGCTCGACGGCGACGGACTCGCCTTCGTCCATGCCGGCGGCACGATCGTCGAGCGTCAGCTCGCTGCCGGAGAGACGCTGCGGATCGACACCGGCTGCCTCGTGGCGCTGCAGCCTCAGGTCGACTACGACATCCAGTTCGTCGGCGGGATCAAGACCGCGATGTTCGGCGGCGAGGGCCTCTTCTTCGCCACCCTGCGCGGACCCGGAAAGGTATGGCTGCAGTCGCTCCCCTTCAGCCGGTTCGCGAGCCGCGTCTTCTCGGCGATGCCGGGCAAGCTCGGCGGACGCCGCCAGGACGAAGGCTCGATCCTCGGCGGCATCGGCAATCTGCTGGACGGCGATTGATCGGGCCAGTGGTTTGTCGTTAGTCGTTAGTCGTTAGTGGTCAGTGGTCAGTGGCCAGTGGCCAGTGGTCAGTGGCCGGTGGTCAGTGGCCAGTCATCGGTGGTCAGTGGCCACTGACCACTGACCGAGCATTCCGACGCCCCGCCGGCGAGCCGGGGGAAGCCGCGGAGCGGCGAAAGAATGGAGCCCGGGGCGTGAGCCCCGGGACCACTTCTGACCACTGACCACTGACCACTGACGACTGACCACTGGCCACTGACCACCGGCTCCTGTCGCTTGTCGGCGCCTCCGCCGCCCCGCCCATCCACCGTGGCAGGACCGTAACAGCACCCGCTTGCATTTGCTGAACGACGATCACATACTGAACACCGTTCAGTCATGACCGGCAACCGACAGCAACGCGCAAGACAGCAGCTCCGCGAACGGATCGTCGCGACGGCCCGGAGGCTCTTCGCATCCGAGGGGTACGAAGCGGTCACGATGCGCCGGATCGCGGCGGAGATCGAGTACTCGCCGGGGACGATCTACCTCCACTTCCCCGACAAGGAATCGCTGATCAAGGAGGTCTGTGAGACGGACTTCGGCGAGCTCGCAGGGCGCATGGTCCTTCTCGCCGGCGAGAAGGATCCGGTCGAGCGCCTCCGCAAAGCCGCCCTCGCCTACTTCACGTTCTCGCTCGCCAACCCGAATCACTATCGCGTGATGTTCATGTCGGCGCGGCCTCCGATCGACCCGGAAAGCGTTCGGCACGACCGCCACGACCCGCAGCAGGACGCGTACGCCTTCGTCCGCGCAACGGTCGCAGAGTGCATCGCCTCCGGACGGTTCCGTGCGGCGTTCCCGGACGCCGACCTCGCGACGCAGCTCATCTGGGCCGCGCTGCACGGCCTGATCTCGCTCCGCATCACGCCGCAGTACGAGGGATGGATCCGCTGGAAGCCCGCGAAGAAATCGGTCGCGGCAATGGTCGACGCGCTCATGCACGGCTTCCTCGAGGAGCGGCAGACGTGACCGACCTCGCGCTGAAGATGCTGTTCCACGACCGGCTGCGGCTCGCGATCACGATCGCAGGCGTCGGCTTCGCCGTCGCCCTCGTCATCGTGCAGGCCGGCATGTTCGCCGGACTTCTCGACAATGCGTCGGTGCTGATCGACGAGGCCGACGCCGATCTCTGGATCACCTCGCGGAACACCCCGAACGTCGACTTCGCACATCCTTTCCCCGACACCTTCGTGCAGCGCGTCCGCTCCGTGCCAGGTGTCGCCCGCGCGGACAACCTCATCGTCTGGTTCGTCATGCTCATGTTGCCGACCGGCACCGAAGAGAGCGTCGTCCTCTGGGCGACCGAGCACCCGGTGACATGGAACATCCCCGCGCACGTGACGTCCGGCAACGTGGAGGACGTGCGCCGCGGGAACTACCTGCTCCTCGACGAGTCCGCGGTGCGGAGGCACGGTCCTTTCCGCGTCGGTGACTACCGCGAGGTCGCCGGCAAGCGGATGCGCATCATCGGGACGACCCGAGGCGCGAAGTCGTTCACCACGACTCCGGTCGCGATCGTCGATTTCCGTCGCGCGCAGGCGCTCGCCGGCTTCCGCGGCAAGACCGCATACATCGTGGTGAAGCTCCAGCCGGGAGCGGACGTCGCGGCCGTACGACGGACGATCGCTTCGCGCCTGCCGTTCAACGACGTCTACACCTCCGCGGAATGGTCCGCGCGCACGCGGCGCTACTGGGTCGAGAGCACCGGCCTCGGTCTGAACATGGCGCTGACGGTCTTTCTCGGATGCCTCGTCGGGGCGCTGATCGTCGCGCAGACCCTCTACACCGCGACGATGGAACACATCCGGGAGTTCGGAACCGTGAAGGCGATCGGCGGCAGCAACGCGACCGTCTACA
>JBAQWH010000489.1:0-3817 GCA_049298815.1 Thermoanaerobaculia bacterium
GGTCCTGGCTGCCGGGCTTGCCGCGACGTTCTGGCTGCGACAGCAGCGGGCGAGCGCGTTGATCCGGCATTACCGGGCCGAGCGCGAGCGGGCCGCGTTGACGCGCCAGCTCGACATCCTGACCCGATACGCGAACGACATCATCCTGCTCATCGACGACCAGGGGCGGGTGCTGGACGCGAACGAGCGTGCGGTCGGCGCCTACGGCCGCTCGCGCGAGGAGCTCATCGGGTCCAACGCGGCGTCGCTGCGCGCCCCCGAGGCGCTGGAGTCCTTCGAGTCGGAGTGGGAGCGGGCGCAGCAGGAGGGCGGGGTCGTTTTCGAGACGGTCCATCAGCGGAGCGATGGGACGAAGTTCCCGGTCGAGGTGAGCTCGCGAGCGATCAATCTCGAGGGGACGGTCCTGCGACAGAGCATCGTCCGCGACATCAGCGAGAGGAAGGAAGCCGAGCGGAAGATCCGGCGTCTCAGCAGCATCTACGAGGCTCTGACGGAGATCAATCAGGCGATCGTGCGCGGCACGACGAGGCAGGAGCTCTTCCATGAGCTCTGCCGCGTCTCGGTCGAGTTCGGTCAGCTCGACTTCGCGTGGGTCGCGGTGGTGGACGCTCACGCCGGCATCGTGCGGCCGGTCGCCAGCCACGGCTACGAGCACGGCTACCTCGACGGGGTCGAGTTTCCGATCGCACCGGAGTCGCCGGCGAGCCGCGGCCCGATCGCCGTCGCGCTCCGCGAAGGGCGCACCTACGTCTGCAACGACGTGGAGACGGATCCGACGACGGCTTCCTGGCGCGACCGTGCCACCCGCGCCGGCTTCCGCGCGATCGCCGCGTTCCCGCTCTCGTGCGAAGGGACGCCGGTCGCGGCGCTGGCGGTCTACGCAAAGGAAGCGCGCTATTTCGACGAGCAGACGATCGCCCTCCTCGACGAAATGACGCACGACGTCTCGTTCGCGCTCGACAGCATCGCGAGCGACGAACGCAGGGCCGCCGCCGAGGATGCGCTCCGCGAGAGCGAGGAGAAGTACCGCCTCCTTTTCAGCAACGAGCAGGACGCGCTCGTGGTGTTCGACGCGCAGACGACCCGCATCGTCGAGACGAACGAAGCCTTCCTGACGCTCTCGGGCTATTCGCAGGAAGAGACGCACGGGCTCAGCGTCCTCGACGTGAGTGCGGAGCCCGACGCGACGGAGGTCTCGGTGGCGGCGGTCAGGGAGCGCGGCTCCGAGCGGGTGCCCGCCCGCCGTTTCCGGCGTCGAGACGGGTCGGTGATCTGGGTCGAGCTCGGTCTCAATTCCTTCGTCTGGAGGGGCCGCCGCCTCGTCTCAGGGATCGTCCGCGACATCACCGAGCGGAAGGAAGCCGAGGAGCGCGCCAGGCTCTGGGCCAACGTGCTCGAGAACACCGCGGAAGGCATCGTCATCACCGATGTGCAGCAGCGCATCCTCCACGTGAACAAGGCGTTCACGGCCCTGACCGGATACGCTCCCGAAGAAGTCCTCGGATCGAGTCCACGCATGCTCATCGCGGGGAGGTACGACGACGAGTTCCTCCGCGCGATGCTCCGGACGATCCGCCAGTCCGGACGCTGGCAGGGGGAGATGTGGAACCGTCGCAGCAACGGCGACACCTACCCCGGCTGGCTCTCGATCACGGCGGTCCGCAACGCCGCCGGCGAGTTGACGCACTTCGTCGGGATCTTCTCCGACATCACCGAGCGGAAGGAGGCGGCCGAGCGGATCAACTTCCTTTCCAATCACGACGCGCTGACCGGTCTCCCGAACCGCTCGGTCATGAACGACCTCGTGCAGCAGTCGGTCGCGATCGCACGGAGGAAGGGGACGATGCTCGCCCTGCTCTTCCTCGACCTCGATCGCTTCAAGACGATCAACGACTCGCTCGGGCATCCGGTCGGTGACGCGCTGCTCCAGCAGGTCGCGAGCCGCCTGACCGCCACCGTGCGGGAAGAGGACATCATCGCGCGGATCGGAGGCGACGAGTTTCTGATCCTTCTTCCGGAGCTCACGCGCGGCCGCGATGCCGCTGTCGTGGCGGAGAAGATCCTCGCCGCGGTGCGCGATCCGGTCGTGATCGACTCGCGTGGCCTTCGCGTCACCGTGTCGATGGGGATCAGCGTCTATCCGGACGACGGCTCGGACGTGCCGACACTCATCAAGAACGCCGACGCGGCGATGTACCACGCGAAGGAGCGGGGGAGGAACAACTACCAGTTCTTCACCTCCGACATGAACGCGCGCGCGTTCGAGGCGCTCGCCATGGAGATGAGCCTGCGCGGCGCGGTGCAGCGCGACGAGTTCAAGCTCCTCTATCAGCCGCAGATCGACGCGACGACCGGGTCGATCGTCGCCGCGGAGGCGCTCATCCGCTGGCATCACCCCGAACTGGGACTGATCTCGCCCGCCGGCTTCATTCCGATCGCCGAGGAGCACGGGCTCATCGTCTCGATCGGCGAATGGGTGCTACGGACTGCGTGCCAGCAGGTCAGGCAGTGGATGGACGAGGGGATCGACGTCATCCCGATCGCCGTGAACATGTCGTCGGTCCAGTTCCGCCAGGCCGGACTCGCCGGGAAGGTCCGGTCGATCCTCGAGGAGTCGGGGGTCGCGCCGAAATACATCGAGCTCGAGCTCACGGAGAGCATCCTCATGCGCGACGCCGAGCAGGCGATCGCGGTGCTCGAGGAGCTGAGCGCGATGGGCGTGTCGCTCGCGATCGACGACTTCGGCACCGGCTACTCCTCGCTCAGCTACCTTCGCCGCTTCCCGATCGACCGGCTCAAGATCGACCAGTCGTTCGTTCGCGACATCACCGTGAATCCGGATGCGGCCGCGATCGCGACGGCGATCATCGGGATGGGCCGCACGATGAAGCTCCGCGTCGTTGCCGAGGGGGTCGAAACGGCCGAGCAGCTCGCCTTCCTCACCGCCGAACGCTGCGACGAACTGCAAGGTTTTCACATCGCCCGCCCCATGGAGGCGCTGCAACTCGCGAATCTCCTGCGCGGCGGACGAACGCTCGTCGGCGGGACTCAGGGGAAATGAGCCGGGTGGGGCGCCCACCCCTCACAGCGGCTCGGAGATGAAGCGGTAGCCGATCCACGGCTCGGTGACGATGTAACGGGGGTTTGCCGCGTCGGGCTCGAGCTTGCGGCGCAGGGCACTCATGTGGACGCGGACGGTATCGTGCGTCGTTCCGGGCGCCGAGCTCCAGACCCGCGCGATGATCTGTTCCATGAGCACCGGCTTCCCGGCGCGGGCCGCGAGGAGCTCGAGGAGTGCGAACTCCGTCCTGGTCAGTTTGAGCTCCTGATCGTCACGGAGGACGCGGCGCCGCTCGAGGTCGATCGTGAGGCGGTCGAAGCGGAGGAGCGTCGAAGTGCCGCCCGCGCTGCGGCGCAACTGCGCCCTGATCCTCGCGAGGAGCTCGGGCATCGAGAAGGGCTTCGTGACGAAGTCGTCGGCGCCGAGGTCGAGCGCGCGGATCTTGTCGTCGTCACCTCCACGGACCGAGACGACGATGATCGGCGTCTGCGAGAAGCGGCGCACGGCCTGGATCAGCTGGAAGCCGTCGGCGCGAGGCATTGCGAGGTCGGCGAGCATCAGCTCGGGAAGATGAACGCGGAACGAGGCGAGGCCGGCACGGCCGTCGTCGGCGGTGACCACGTCGTAGCCGGCGGCGCGGAGCTCGCCGCACAACGACTCGCGGATGCCCGGATCGTCGTCGACGACGAGCAGGAGCGGCTCGTTCACTCGAGCTCTCCTTCGCTCGAGGCGGCGCTCAGGTCCGCAGCCGGAAGG
>JBAQWH010000490.1:0-3072 GCA_049298815.1 Thermoanaerobaculia bacterium
GGCCTCGGCTGCCGCCGCGCGCCTCGCGAACACCGAGACCTATGTCGACCGCCTGAACGCAGACGAACGCTACGCGTCCCAGCGGAACAGCCGCCCTCCCGCGCACGTCGAGCGGCGCCTCGCGCTCTTCGACTGCGTCACATGCGACAAGTGCATCCCCGTCTGCCCGAACCACGCGAATTTCGCGTTCACGCCGCTCGACGCTACGATCCCCCGGCTGACGCTTCGTGGCACCGCCGGCGCTCCCCTCCTCGACCGCGGCGAGCCGCTCACTCTCGAGCGCCCGCATCAGCTGGCGACGTTCGCCGACTTCTGCAACCAGTGCGGCAACTGCGACGTGTTCTGTCCCGAGGACGGAGCGCCGTACGCCATCAAGCCGGTGTTCTTCGGATCGGAGGCGCACTGGCGCGCTTTCGCCTCGCGCGACGGCTTCTTCGTCACGCCCGACCTCGTCCTCGCGCGCGCTGGAGGGGGCGAGTACCGGCTGACGCGGAACGGAGAGCGGACGCGTTTCACCGGCGCCGGCTTCGACATCGAGTTGCAGCTCGACGCCCCCGAGGCCACGATCCGCGGCAGCTGGAACGAATCGGTCCCGCTCACCTGGTGCTACGTCATGGACCTCCTGCAGCGGAGCGTCCTCGACACGTCGCAGGTGAACTACGTGAACCTTCTCTGGAGCGGCGCATCACACGCCGCTTCGGCGGCCTCCGGCGACGATGGCCGGCCGCAACCCTGACGAACGAAGCAATGGAGCCGAGCAAGGATGACCACTGAGACCCTGGCGAAACGCCCGACGATCACCGACCTCCTCGCGCGCCTGGACGGAGACGCCCTCGACGCGCTCTACGGTCGAAGCATGCTCCTCACGCAGGAGTGGAGCACCGCCGAGATCGAGACACTCTGCCGCCTCGCGGAGACGCTCCAGGCCCTCGACCGCAGCGGACGTCCGCCGCGCCTCTTTCCGCAGCAGCTCTTCTACGCGCTCTTCTTCGACAACTCGACGCGCACCAAGTCGAGCTGGGCCGGCGCGGCGACGCGGCTCGGCGGCGTCCCGAACATCGTCGACGGCTCGTCGACGCAGGTCAGCCACGGCGAGACCGCGGTCGAGACCGGCGCGATGCTCGGCATGAACTCACACGCCCTCGGCATCCGCCACGACCTGATCCTCGGCGAAGGCAACCGCTTCATGCGCGATGCGAAGGCCGGAATCGACGACTACCTCGCGGCGACCGGCGACGACCGAGTCGTCCCGGTCGTCAACCTCCAGTGCGACATCGACCATCCGACCCAGACGCTCGCCGACCTCCTCTGGCTCCGCGAGAAGTTCCCCGGCGGCCTCGCAGGCAAGACCGTCACGATGAGCTGGGCCTATTCGCCCAGCTACGCGAAGCCGCTCTCGGTCGCGCAGGGGATCATCACGCTCTTCACCCGCTTCGGCATGAACGTCCGTCTCGCACATCCCGAGGGGTACCGTCTGATGGACGAGTGCCTCGATGCCGCGAAGTCGAACGCAGAGGCCTCGGGGGGCTCGTTCACCGTCACTCACGACATGGACGCAGCCTTCGCAGGGGCCGACGTGGTCTATCCCAAGAGCTGGGGACCGTACGACCTGATGCTCGAGCGGGTCGATGCGAACAAACGCCGCGACACCGACGGTTTGAAGGACATCGAGCGCCGCGCGCTCGAGCGCAATCGCAGCTTTACCGACTGGATCTGCGACGAGCGGCGGATGGGCCTCACGAACGACGCGCTCTACATGCACTGCCTCCCGGCCGACATCGGTGCCGAGGTCAGCGCGGGAGTCATGGAGCGCTTCAAGGTCGACCTCGCGCGCGAGGCGAACAAGAAGGTGTTCGCGATTGCAGCGCTTCTCGCTGCTGCGAAGAAGAAGAACCTCAAGACAGTACTGGCGCAGGCATGAAGAACCACAGAGACACAGAGGACACAGAGGACACAGAGGGTCCACAGAGTACTCCGTGCTCCTCTGTGCCTCTGTGTCTCTGTGGTGGGCAGTTGATGTTGCAGACTCAGTAAACCGCATTGCGGTGAACGTGTACGACGGAGACCTCATGATTCTCGACGAACGCATCTCTCAGCTCGCGAAGCAGTACCGGCCGCTCGCCATCGAGATCCTCAAGGAAGCGATCCGGATCCCGGCGGACTACGTCGACCGCAAGGTCGAGGCGGGGGGCGATCCGCGTTGCGGACTCTCGAATCACGAGGGCCCGCGGCTCGACTATCTCCGGTCGAAGCTGATCGAGATCGGCGGCGTCGACAAGCCCGAGGACGTCTTCTTCGACACGTTCGGCAACCTCGTCTGGGTGCTTCGCGACCCGAACGACGGAGTCCCCGCACCGGAGAAGACGGTCGTCTACTGGGACGGCCACACCGACACGGTGAATCCGCTGCGTCACCGCTGGCACGAAGCGACCGGCGGCCTCGACCCGTACCTCGGCGTCGTCGCCGCGGGCAGCATCAACAAGGAGTTCCTGAGCCAGGAGCTCGGCTACCTCCCGCCCGAAGACGAGTGGCAGCATCTGGTCTGGGGTCGCGGCGCTGCAGATCAACTCTCGGGCGTCGTCAGCCAGGTCGTCTCGTCGAAGATCCTGCTCGAGACGCGCGACCTCGGTTCGCTCCGGGGAGTGCTCGTGCGCAGCTACGCGACGGTCGCCGAAGAGGACAACGACGGCGGCAGCATGATGTACGTCGTGCGCAACGAGCTCCCGGCGTCGGGAGTCGAGCGCGTTCCCGACGCGGTCGTGATCACCGAGGGGACCGGATGCGCGAAGCTCGGCGCGGTCGGCATCTATCGCGGGCAGCGCGGCCGCATGCAGATCGAGGTCGAGGTCACGGGCAAGAGCTGTCACGGCTCGATGCCGTGGGAAGGGCGGAACCCGCTCGAGTTCGGCGCGGCGATCCTGGTCGAAGCGGCCGAGGCGTATCAGCGCGGTGACGGCTTCGCGAAAGACGAGTTCCTCGGCGGCGGCACACGCACCGCAAGCTGGGCCACGCTGCAGACGCCGAGCGACTGCGCGGTCCCCGAGCGATTCACGTTCCGGTTCGACCGGCGGC
>JBAQWH010000491.1:0-2011 GCA_049298815.1 Thermoanaerobaculia bacterium
ACACTTTGCTATCCACCATCGTCATTGCGAGCGAACGTAAGGAAGCGCGGCAATCCAGAAGCTGTGCCATAGACTGGATTGCCGCGTCGGGCCAAAGCCCTCCTCGCAATGACGAAGAAGAGGGTGCGCGCAGAGGCGTTTATTGTTGCCCTTTCCCACTCGTAAACGAACGCGGGTGATGCCGATTAACAGATTCAAAGCCTGTCCTGAGCGAAGTCGAAGGGAGCCAACCGCTAGCGCAAGCTAGGGGAAGGGTAGAAAAAACCCCGTGAAACAGTTAGCAACATACCATGGAAAAATAGCTGTAGGAAATCCTCCAGAAGCAAATATTTATCTGTTGGTTCTTTGTTTGCTCGCCCCCGTGCCGCAAGGGGATGCAAATGTTGGAATCGAACCACTAGGGTCTGTGCCCTAGATTCAGATTATTTGATCTTGGCTTCTTTGAAATCGACATGCTGACGCACGACCGGATCATATTTGCGCATCGACATTTTTTCGGTCTGGGTGCGTGGATTTTTCTTGGTTACATAGAAAAACCCGGTGTCAGCGGTGCTGACCAGCTTGATTTTGACGGTGGTCGGCTTTGCCATGACCCGTTTCCTGCTTCTAGCATGAATAGAAAAAGGGCAGCCGCTAAGCCGCCCGCGTGGGCGAGCCAATGGCCACCTCGCGCTCGCTTGTCAAGCCAAAGAGTCTGCTCCCTCGCCCAAAATGGCGGTGGGGAAGGCGTTAGCGATCCATTAACCACATGAGGCGCAAGGTGTGACAGTTGGAAATTGCGAAATGGGGCTTACCATCATGTTGACGGAGCAACGCGCGAATCAGATCAAACACGACCTGCAGGGCCGGATCGCGGCCATTGCGCAAACCCGTGGCCGATTAAGCCAGCGTCAATTGGTCGAAGATGTCGATGCCATCAGGAGCGTCGCACAAAATCATGGATTTACAACCGTGTCATGTCTGGCCGGAAAGCTCGAATCGGCGATTGCCCGCGACAGCGGCGGCCCGACCCTGCTCTGCTTCCTCGATGCCCTGCATGACGCAGTCAAACTGGAGCCGCTCCGTGGGTCTGCACAGCAGGCCTTGCTCGCGTCCATCGCACTTCGCATGGGATAGTGGCCATATCCGCACGACTGTATAATCGCTAAAGGGTCCATATGGACGCCCTCATGATATGCCTATTGGCCTGTGGCGCCGCAACACTTGGCTCGCGCTGGTGGTTGCTCAGCGCAGCGACGCAGCGGCAACTACCGCATTTATCCGCATATTTTGCTATCCTCATGACCGCAGGACTTGGGGCTGGCCTTGCCGCATGGTTCGGCGCGACCATCGCCGCACAATATCGCGGGCTGGGTATGTTGCTGTTGCTCGCGCTGGCGTTGCTGTTGGCGGGCATCGGCATGGCATGGCCCGCGCGCCCCTTGTCGGCGAAATTGCAAGCGTCGGTGAAGGGACCGTTATCGGCAACTATAATGCTGAGCGCTGCCATGCTCAGCGACAGCGCGCCGTTCATCATTTTGGCAGCGGCGGCGCGAACGGGCAGTGCAGCCTATGCCGGCGTGGGCGGTGCCATCGGCCTTATGGCAGCGACGGCGGGATCGGCGATGATAGATCCGGTGCATGCTTTGCCCCCGTGGCTGCACTGGCTACGGCGCGCGATTGCAGCGCTGTTAATCATAATCGGCGTGATTGCGGCGGCGCGTGCGCGCGGCATCATGTGACCCATGTAATCGCTATTGTCGATTACATTATGCCAAATAATCGGTTTAATAGATGTTTTGCATTATGGTAAGAGCGTTTCAGAAAGGCTCAACCATGACCAACGCACACGCCCTGCCCGAAGCACTCAACCGCCTATTAGCCGATAGTTTCGCGCTCTATTTCAAGACCAAGAATTTTCACTGGCATGTCAGCGGCCCGCATTTTCGCGATTATCACCTGTTGCTCGACGAACAAGCGACACAGATATTGGCAGCCACCGATTTTATTGCCGAACGGGTGCGCAAGTCGG
>JBAQWH010000492.1:0-3957 GCA_049298815.1 Thermoanaerobaculia bacterium
GCTGACCAGCATTCCCGCGTACCCGACGACGTGGCCGTAGTCGCCGTTGATGTCGCCCGAGGTCGCGTGCTTGACGAGCTTTGCCGAGGTCGCGCCGAGGTGCTGCGCGGCGATCAGCATGGCGGTCGTCGGGATGAAGCCGCACATCGAGATGTCGAACTCGTCCATCGCGCGCCACAGCTCCTGCGGGTCGAGCGCGAGCACCTGATCGATCGCGATCTGGTCTTTGCGGAGCGTCGTCTGCTGGTCCTCGTAGTGGTTCAGGTCCGAGCTCGCGAGGATTGCGACCGGCTCGGTCGACGCGCGGATCGCCCCCGCGATCGCGGTGCCGACATCCTCGGCGTAGTCGTATCGATGCGCGCCGAGACAGATCGGGACGAATGTGAAGTTGCCGAGCAGACGCTGGAGGAACGGCAGCTGGACTTCGAGCGAGTGCTCGCGCGCGTGCGCCGTCGCGTCTTCCTCGAGGAGCTGCGATCGCTGCATCAGCGCGTCGGCCAGCTCGCTGTCGATCGCGACCTCGCCGAGCGGCGTCCGCCACGCTCCTTCGCGGTTGATCGCTGCTGCCCGCCCGGCCCCGGTGTGGTTCGGACAGAGGATGATCAGCCGTTTCGGCAGGTCGGCAATCGCGTAGACGGCCGCGGCCACGTGGCCGCTGTACATCAGACCGGCGTGAGGCACGACGGCACCGATGAAGCGTTCCTTCGCAGAGGGCGCGGGAGGGTTCGCAGCGAAGCATTCATCGACCTGCGCGCGCAGGCGTGACGGGTCGGCCTCGTAGAACATGCCGGCAACGGCAGGAGGTCTTGTTCGCATGGCCGGAGTGTATGCCTCGGGGGAGTCCCTCGGTCCCTCGGTCCCTCGGAGTTCCTCGGGGTCCCTCGGTTCCTCGGAGTTCCTCGGGGTTCCTCGGGGTTCCTCGGGGTTCCTCGGGGGTTCCTCGGGGGTTCCTCGGGGAACTCTTCGATCCTTGCACGACCCACGTCAACCTCTCTCCCCGAGGAACCCGAGGAACCCGAGGAACCGAGGAACCCGGGACTCCGGGACCGATCCGCTATGCTTCCGCTCCCATGAAAATCGTCTTTGCAACCGCTGAGGTCTCGCCGATCGCGAAGACCGGAGGTCTCGGCGACGTCTGCGGGTCGTTGCCGAAAGCGCTCACCGAGCTCGGACACGACGTCGTCCTCTTCATGCCCTTCTACCGCCAGGCGCGACAGTGGTTCGACCGGCATGGCGTCACCCTGCACCAGGCATTGCCGACCACGACGCTCGTCTGGGGCAACTGGAGTGCGGAAGCGACCTATCTGCGGACGACGCTGCCGGGGACCGAGATCCCGCTCATCCTCGTTGCGAACGACTTCTTCTTCGACCGCGGCCACATCTACGAGATGGCGCCCGACGGAATCGACGATTTCCTGCTGCGCTACGTCTTCTTCACACGTGCCGTGATCCGCGGCTGCGAGCTCCTCGGCATCGAGCCCGACATCCTCCACTGCAACGACTGGCATACCGCGCTCCTGCCGGTCTACCTGCACTCCGGGCTCAACCGGAACTGGCCCTTCCAGCAGACGCGCTCCGTCTACACGATCCACAACCTCAACTATCAGGGGGTTGCCGCAGCCGATGCGTTTCCGCTCCTCGGGCTTCACCCGCGGTACTGGGCGCCCGACGGGGTCGAGCACTTTCGCGAGATCAACCCGATGAAGGCCGGCATCGAGTACGCCGACCAGGTGACGACGGTCTCGCCGAACTACGCGCGCGAGATCCAGACCTCCGGCCTCGGTGCGGGGCTCGACGGTGTGCTGCGGCACTTCACATGGAAGGTGACCGGGATCCTCAACGGGATCGACACCGACGAGTGGGACCCGCGGACCGACGTCTTCACCGAGTGCCACTTCAGCGCGGACGATCTGCGCGGCAAGGCTTTGGCGAAGCGGAAGCTGCTCAAGGAGGCGGGACTGCCGTATAGGGCGAAGACGCCGCTCCTGTCGGTCGTCTCGCGTCTCGTCGGACAGAAGGGCTTCCAACTGCTGACTCCGGTCCTCGGCAAGCTCCTCGAAGCCGGCGCCCAGGCCGTCATCCTCGGCAGCGGGGATCCGGATCAGGAACGGGAGTTCATGCGGATCGCGGAGCGGCATGCCGACCGCTGCCGGGTCTGGCTCGGCTTCGACAACGCGCTCGCGCACAGGATCTACGCCGGCTCGGACATCATGCTGATGCCGTCGATGTACGAGCCGTGCGGGCTCAACCAGATGTACGCACTTCGGTACGGGACGGTGCCGGTCGTCAGGATGACGGGCGGTCTCGTGGACACGGTGATCCCCTTCGATGGCACCAACCTGCCGGTCGCGACCGGCTTCGGGTTCGGATCGCTGCTGGCCGAGGACCTGCGGATCACGACCTGGCTGGCGATGATGACGTATGGCGACCGCGACGTCTGGAAGTCGCTGCAGGCCAACGGCATGGCGGCCGACTTCTCGTGGGATCAGTCGGCGAAGAAGTACGACGAGGTTTACCGCAGGGCGCTGGGTTCTTGAGACCCCGGTTCCTCGGTCCCTGAGTCCCTGAGTCCCTCGGTTCCTCGGGTTCCTCGGGTTCCTCGGGGTTCCTCGGGTTCCTCGGGGTTCCTCGGGTTCCTCGGGGGTACAAGAATCTTTGCGCGGTGCGAGCTTTTCGTCGAGGGAGACACGAAGGTTATCGATGTTCGGTTGCGGCGCAGCTGCGCTGAGTTCTCCAGGCCGCTGTGGTGAAGTCGTGGCATCCGGGCTGCAGTCGAAGCGGGCAGGAGGAACGGCAAATGATCGGAATCGTGATGGTGATCGCCGGAACGCTCCTGCTGGTGACAGCCGGTGCCGCGGCGCCGCGTCTGGCCCCGCAGCCGGTGCGTGTCAAGCGACGCAAGTGATGAGAGATTAAGGTCCCTCGGTCCCTGAGTTCCTGAGTCCCTCGGCAGGTCAGCAAGCCCAAGGGACTTAGGGACCGAGGGACCGAGGGACTCGCGATGTGCCGCAGTGCCGTAGACTGGCCTGCGGCACTTTCCTTATGAAGACAGACGAAAAGAAGCTGGCGTACGACGAGAGTTACGACACGATCCGCGCGATCTGGGCGGACGAAGGGGGCGAGACGCTCGACGAGATCGCGCTGATGGCGACGATCAATTCGGTTGTCGCGAACCGCTTCCCCTACTACTTCTGGACCGGCTTCTATCGCGTCTGCGGCGACCGCCTGATCATCGGACCGTACATCGGGACGGTCGGATGTCTCCAGATCATGTTCGGCCGCGGCGTCTGCGGCACGGCGGCCGCGAAGCGCGAGACGGTGCTCGTCGCCGACGTCCATCAGTTTCCCGGGCACATCGCCTGCGATCCGAACTCGAAGTCGGAGATCGTCGTCCCGGTACTCGGTCGCGACGGTGAGCTGATCGCGGTGCTCGACGTCGACTCGGACTCGTTGAGTGCGTTCGACGATGTCGACCGCGCAGGGCTCGAGCGGATCTGCGCCCTCTTCGCTTCGATGCCCTGACTCCTATAATCAGCGAACGGATGGCTCGAGCAGCGGCGGACGAGAAGCTCTACAAGATCGGCGAGGTCTGCAAGATGGCGGACGTGCAGCCGTACGTCCTCCGCTACTGGGAGACCGAGTTCCTGCAACTCGCCCCGAACAAGAGCGGTGGCGGACAGCGGCTCTACACGAAGGGCGAGATCGACATCGTCCTCCGGATCAAGGAGCTCCTCTACCGCGACGGCTTCACGATCGCCGGAGCGAAGAAGAAGCTCGAGAGCGATCTCGCAGAGCCGGAGCCGCCTCCGGTTGCGGTGGCGGTCGCAGCGACCGTCCCGAGCACGCCGGCACCGGCGGCTCCCGACGCCACGACCGCAAGGGCTCTCCAGGACGTGAAGCGGGAGTTGTACGCCCTCCTCGATCTCCTGGGGGATTGAGGCGCGGGCAGACGCTTCC
>JBAQWH010000493.1:0-3557 GCA_049298815.1 Thermoanaerobaculia bacterium
GGCCTGGAGTCGGGGCGAGGGCCATCGCAACTGAGCGAAGTTAGCGAAGATGAGCCCTCACGCTCCGCGCGCCACGGGCACCATCCGAGGACGATTACCGAACCGAGCCCGCGTATGCGGGCGTCAGACGTTAGACCCCGGCTTCAGCCGGGGTAAGTCCTCGCCGGTATCTGCCGCCCGCTACGCGGGCTCCTTTCTTGAGGCCTGACATGTTTCGCCCCGGCTGAAGCCGGGGCCTGAATTCTGTCGGCCGCTACGCGGCCTCATCCCCCGCAGAATTCCGAGCAGCGGCTTGCGTCCACGATCTTCCGGTGCGGTCGGGGAGTGGGGCGTTCGGCCGCTCGCCGTTGACTCCGCGCGCAGGCGCCCGTATCGTTCCCCGCCATGGAGATTCCTTCGAAGATCTCGATCTTCAACCGCACGCTCGAAGTCAAAGGCAAGACCGGGACGCTGATCGCGATCTCGGACGGGGGCTACTACGAAGTCGTCCTCGAGGTGCAGTCGCGGAATCACACCGTGCTGTTCCCGATCGCAGAGACCGTCGTCGTCTTCAACGAGGCCGTCCCGACGGTGGCGTCAGAGTTCGAAGTCGAGCGCTAGCACGACCGGAGCTGAAGCCGAATGCGAGGACCGAGTGATTGCTCGGTCCTCGTCGTTCAGGATCACGCCCTCGCTTCGGGAGGTTTCGCGAAGAGGTAAGCCACTCCCACTCCAATCAGGTAGAGCAGGATCATCGGGATCGCGAGAGCGGCCTGCGTGACGATGTCGGGTGTCGGCGTGACGACGGCCGCAATGATGAACGCGAGGACGACCGCGTACTTGAACTTCCGGATCAGGAACTGCGGGGTCACGAGACCGAGGCGCGCCAGGAAGAAGATGATGATCGGCGTCTCGAACACGAGTCCGGTCGCGAGGATGATGACGCTCGCGAAGCCGAAGTAGTCGTCGACGGTGACCATCTGCTTGAACTGCTTGCCGGTCTCGACGAAGAAGCCGCAGGTCGCGGGGAGCAGGTAGCGGTAGCCGAAGTAACCGCCCGCGATGAAGAAGAGCGAGCCGAAGATGATGAACGGCGCGGCGAGTCGGCGCTCCTTCTTGTACAGGCCAGGCGCGATGAAGAGCCAGGCCTGCAGCAGGATCACCGGAGCCGCCACGAAGATGCCGGCGAAGAACGCCACCTTCATGTAGAGGAAGAACGGCGCGGTGAGGCGGGTGTACGCGAGCGTGTCGCCGGGAGGGAGGAAGCGAGCGAGCGGCTCCTGCAGTTTCTCGAAGATGCGATCGGCAAATGCCCAGCAGATGAAGAAGCCGGCGGCGACTGCGATGAGCGAGACGAGCAGACGCTTGCGGAGCTCCTCGAGATGGTCGAGGAACGACATCTTCTCGAGCTCGCTTTCGGTTTTCTGAGTGTCCCCGGAGGCCGTGTCGGTTGCGGTCGTCATCGGCTAGGCGTTTCCTCGGGGGTGTCGTCGATCCCGGAGCCCGAGGGGCTTGCGTCGGCGAGATCGCCCGCCGGGGAGCTTACAGGATCGGTGACAGGAGGGTCGGTCGGCACGAACGGCTGTGGCTCAGTCCTTGATACGGTGTCGAGCGGCGCCATGATCGACGGCGTGATCTTCTTGAGCTCTTCGAGACGAACTTCGCGGTCGATCGTATTCTTGAGGTCGTCGGTCGCGCGTCGGAACTCGCCCATGGCCTTTCCCAGGGTCCGGCCGATCTCGGGGATGCGGCGGGGGCCGAAGACGATCAGGATGACCGCGAAGATCAGGAGCAGCTCTGGGACGCCGAGTGAACCGAACATGGATGGCCTCAGGTGATGGCGGGGTGAACAGGAGCCGGACGGCGAATACTCCGACCTTATAATCGTGTTGAGCCGAGAACAGAGTGCGGCAGCGAGGCGGGTGACGTGGTCGCACCCGTTGCGCGAGCCGAGGCAGTATAACCGGCGACCAGGAGCCACGTAGTCATCACCGGAGTTGCACGCCCAGCGGACGAAGACAACTATGGCCTCAATTCAGAAGACGAAAAAGTGGACCTTCTCGCTGACCCTGCTCGTCGCAGTCGTCGGCGCGACGCTCTTCGGCGGGTTCTACGGCAACGGCCTCTTCGGTGCGCCGATGCAGGGCGACCTGCACAAGCGGTTCAAGGAGTACACGGACCTGCTGGCCGCGGTGGAGGCCTGGTCTCCCGAAGAGATCGGCTCGGACAAGTTCGTCTACGCATCCGTCGACGGGATGCTCCGGAAGCTCGATCCGCACACCTCCTTCCTCGAGCCGAAGGAGTACACCGACATGCAGGACCGGCAGAAGGGCTCCTTCTACGGTCTCGGTATTCTGGTGACCAAGCGAAACGAGCAGGTCACGGTCATCACCCCGCTCGAGGGAACTCCGGCCTCACGCCTGGGTGTCCGCGCGGGCGATGTGATCTCGGAAGTCGAAGGCGTCGCGACCTCCGATCTGACGCTCGACGAGGTCGTCAAACGGCTCAAGGGTCCGAAGGGGACGAGCGTCTCGATCAAGATCCAGCGCATCGGCATCAAGGAGCCGATCGCGCTGACGATCGTCAGGGCCGCGATTCCGACTAACTCGATCTCCAATGTCCTCATGCTCCGCCCGGGCGTCGGGTACGTCCGGATCAAGGACTTCACCTCCACGACCGTCCGCGAGCTCGACCAGGCGCTCGACAAGCTCCGCGCTCAGGGGATGCAGAAGCTCGTCCTCGACCTCAGGACCAATCCCGGTGGCCTGCTCGACGCAGCCGTCGGCGTCTCCGATCATTTCCTCGACAAGGGGCAGATGATCGTCTACACGAAGGGCCGGACCGCAGACTCGGTGCAGGAGTACCTCGCACCGGGCAAGCATGAGGTGTACGAGATGCCGCTGGTCGTGCTGGTGGACCGCGGCAGTGCCTCGGCGTCCGAGATCGTTGCCGGCGCGGTGCAGGATCACGACCGCGGCCTGGTCGTCGGAGAGACGACCTGGGGCAAGGGGCTCGTGCAGAGCGTCTACACCTTGCAGTATGGCGCGGGCCTCGCGCTCACGACGTCGAAGTACTACACGCCCGCCGGGCGCAACATCCAGCGCGACTTCTCCTCGTTCTACGACTACTACGTCGCGGATGACAGCAGCTCCTCCGAGGTGCCGCTGTCGCAGCGCGAGCAGTTCAAGACCGACACCGGCCGCGTGGTCTACGGCGGCGGCGGCATCACGCCCGACGTGATGATCAAGCAGCCTGAGCTCTCGCGCACGACCCAGCTCCTCGTGCTGCGAAACGTGATCTTCAACTACGCGGTGCAGTACGTGGCGAAGAACGCCGAGGTGAACAAGGACCTCGTCGTGACCCCACCACTGGTCGAGGACTTCATCCGCTTCGCCGCGGACAAGGAAGAGACCCCGGAGTCGGATGTCCGCGAGATGCTCCGCAAGCCGGAAGACAAGAACTACCTCGAGCGGATGCTCAAGGCCGAGATCGTCGCGGCGAAGTACGGCCTCGACGCCTCTTACCCCTACAGGCTCGCGGGCGACGCGCAGGTGGAGAAGGCGCTCGAAGTGTTCCCC
>JBAQWH010000494.1:0-3993 GCA_049298815.1 Thermoanaerobaculia bacterium
ACTGACCACTGACCACTGACCACTGACCACTGACCACTGACCACTGACCACTGACCACTGACCACTGACCGCAGCGCTTTCCTCGCGCCTTAATTTCCGACTCCCTACCCCATCGGGTGGCTCACTCCCATCCTCATGTGTGGCCTTCGCCACCCCTGTGAGGTTCGCCTGGTGACCGGCAGGTCCGGAGAATGCGCCGGTGAGCTCACTTTCCAGTCTTGCCGGCCTGCCCCGCGAACCGGGACGGTATAGTGCGGAGTACGCACTTCCATTAAACGGGTCGGATCTCCTGATGACATTGCGCCGTCTGAAACTCCTCGGCGCGATCGCGCCGGTGGCTGCAGTTGTCGCCCTGGAGGTCGCGCGGTACTTCCTGTTCGGAAGCGTCTCGATGAGGCAGCGCCTCGTGACGGACGCGGTCGTGGTCGTCGCCATCCTCCTCTTCTCCGCGTTCATCTTCCGGTACGTCGACAAGCTGCAGGCGCGGCTGCAGCGGCAGAACGACGAGCTGCTGGCGCTGCACAGCGCCGGCCTCGACGTCTCCTCGGAGCTCTCGCTCGATGTCGTCCTCCGCAAGGTGGTCGAACAGGCGAAGGGTCTCGTCGGGGCGCGTTACGGAGCGCTCTCGGTGGTCGACTCGACCGGAAGGATCCTCAGCTTCATCACTTCGGGGATCACGACCGAGCAGCGCGAGGCGATCGGTCCGCCCCCGGTCGGCCACGGCCTCCTCGGCGTCGTGTTGCGCGAAGGGCAGACGCTCCGCCTCCCGAACATCGCCGCCCATCCGCAGTCGGCCGGCTTTCCGCCGAACCACCCGCCGATGAAGTCGCTGCTCGGAGTCCCGGTCCTCTGCAAGGGCCCGTTCCTCGGGAACCTCTATCTGACCGAGAAGCTCGGCAACGTCGAGTTCAGCATCGAGGACGAGGAGACGCTGACCCGTTTCGCCGTCCAGGCGGCGCTCGCCATCGACAACGCCCACCTCCACGAGCAGGCCGCGGACCTCGCGGTCGCACAGGAGCGGCTGCGGATCTCGCATGAGATGCACGACGGCCTCGCCCAGATTCTCGGCTACGTGAACACGAAGGTGCAGGCCGCCGAGGGCTACCTCAAGCGCGGGAACGAGGAGGACGCGGGGCGGCAGCTTCGGGAGCTCGCGACCGCTGCACGCCAGGCGTACGGCGACGTCCGCGAGTCGATCGTCGGCTTGAGGACCCTGCCGGAGGCCCAGAAGCCGATGGTCGAGGTGCTCTCGGAGTACGTCGCCCGCTGGCAGGAGATGAGTGGCATCCCGGCGACGCTGACGCTCGATCCCGCGGTCCGCCTGCGGGCCCGGGTGGAGCTGCAGCTCGTGCGGATCGTGCAGGAAGCGCTGACGAACGTGCGCAAGCACTCGAAGGCCCGCCGCGTCGCGGTCGACGTCACCAGAACCAACGGCACCGTGGTCGCGACGGTCACCGACGACGGCGACGGATTCGACCGCGAGAACACCCCGCCGGGAGACTTCCCGCAGTACGGCCTCGCGACGATGCGCGAGCGGGCTGAAGGGGTCGGAGGGCGGCTGTCGATCGAGAGCGGCCCGGGGCAAGGCACTACTGTCCGCTGCGAGGTGCCGTGGGACGGCCCCGGTACGAGCTAGCCCCGTCCGCCGCGCCGGTATACTTCCCGGCACGTGCGGATTCTCATTGCTGACGATCACTCGCTGTTTCGCGACGGCCTGCGGAGCCTCCTTCTCTCGCAGGGGCACGAAGTCATCGGCGAGGCAAAGAACGGCCGCGAGGCCGTCGCCCTTACGCGCGAGCTCAACCCCGACCTCGTCCTGATGGACGTCTCGATGCCCGAGCTCGACGGGCTTGCGGCGACGCGGCTCATCGTCGCGGAGGTCCCCGCGGTCAAGGTCGTCATCCTCACGGCGTCGGAAGATGAGTCGATGCTCTTCGACGCGATCAAGTCGGGCGCTCAGGGGTATCTGCTCAAGAACCTCGAGGCGGACGAGTTCTTCGAGATGATCGACAAGGCCAGCCGCGGCGAGCCGGCGCTGACACCCGCGCTCGCCCGCAAGCTCCTTCAGGAGTTCGCGAGGCCGGTCGCACCCACCCAGGCCGCCGCCCCCACGGACGAAGATGCCCTCACGTCACGGGAGCGCGAGGTCCTCGAGCTGATGGTCGAAGGGGTCACTTCGAACCGCAAGCTCGCACGCCGGCTCGGCGTCAGCGAGAACACGGTCAAGTTCCACGTGCGCAACATCCTCGACAAGCTGCGCCTCCACAACCGCGCCGAAGCGGTCGGCTATGCGCTCCGCCACAGGATCGTCGAGCGCCCGGGCGGCGGCTCGGGCAACACCTGACCGTGTAGGCCTCCCCACCAGCCCACGTGATTCGCGCCACCGCTGTAACCCCGGGTGCGGCGTGAGCTTGGGAGTCGAAGGAGATCCCGCATGACGACCCTCGAAGCCGCACCCTCGACCCGGGCTCACTCTCGGACCTTCACCTACCGCTCCTCGACGGAATGGCTGGGCCGGCGCAGAGGTCAGCTGAGCGCGACCGGACGCGAGCCGTTCGTCGTCGCAAGCCCTCCCGAGTTCCGCGGCGAGTCAGGTGTCTGGACCCCGGAAGAGCTCTTCCTCGGCGCGATCGACAGCTGCCTGATGATCACCTTCGCGGCCATGGTCGAGAAGTACCACCTGCCGGTCGAGGGCTACTTCAGCGAAGTCACGGGAACCCTCGAGGCCACGGACGGCCACTACCGCTTCACCCGCGTGACGATCAAGCCGACCATCCTCATCACCGAGCGCTCCGCCGCAGAGAAGACGCTCGAAGCGCTCGATCGCGCCCACCGCGACTGCCTGATCACGAACTCGGTGACGCCAGCGGTCGTGCTCGAGCCCGACGTGGAGATGGCGGTCGCGGAGTAGGAGCTCTCGCCGGACGGCGGCCGTCTCGGCCGCGGCATCCGGGCGGGACGCCCGGTCCCGACGTTTGGCACTTCGTCGCCAGAATCCAGATCGCGGCGGAGCCGCGGCGGCGAGTAGC
Source organism: Thermoanaerobaculia bacterium (assembly GCA_049298815.1). Taxonomy (GTDB): domain Bacteria; phylum Acidobacteriota; class Thermoanaerobaculia; order Gp7-AA8; family Gp7-AA8; genus JBAQWH01. The sequence continues at coordinate 3,030 of JBAQWH010000494.1, forward strand.
CGGGGGTTGAGCGAAGCGACACCCCCGGAACGACGACGAAATCATGGGCGCCCTGAAGGGGCGCTGGGACATAGGATCCGGCGCCCCTTCAGGGCGCATTCGGTTCTGGCTCGTAATCCGGGGGCGTCGATGCCGCTCCGCCCCCGGCTATTCGCCTCGGCCGCTTCGCGCCCGCCGTCCGATCAGTACGCGATCCGTCTCGTCGGAGGGCCGGGCGTGATCGCACCGATGCGTACCCTCGCGTCGACGGCGGCGGCGCCTTCCGGCAGCACCTTGACCGGATTGATGTCGAGCTCGCGGATCTCGGGACAGATCTCGAGGAGGGCCGAGATCCGGGCCACGATCGTCTCGAGCGCGTCGACATCGGACGGCGGCGTGCCGCGATAGCCGCGCAGAAGCTTCGACCACCGCACCTCGCGGACCATGTCGGCGATGTCGGTATCGGTGAGCGGATGGATCCGGAACGCGACGTCGGACAGGAGCTCGACGAAGGTCCCGCCCGCGCCGTAGACGACGACGTGGCCGAAGGTCGTGTCTGCGGTGGCGCCGACCGTGACCTCGACGCCGCCAGGGATCATCTGCTGCACGAGCGCGCCGGTCATCATCTCGCCGAGACGCGCCTGCATGTCGACGTACGCCTCGCGGACGTCGCGCTCGTCCTGCAGGCCCAGGCGCACACCGCCCGACTCGCTCTTGTTCACGATCGCGGGACCCTGCGCTTTGAGGACGACCGGGAAGCCGATGCGCATCGCCGCATTGACCGCGTCGAAGACCGTCGCTGCGTGGGTCGAGGCAACTGCCGGGATGCCGGCTGCGGTGAGGAGCGAGTAGGTCTCCAGAGGATCGAGCCAGCCCTCGCCGGCGGCGAGCTTCCGGTCGACGACGGCGCGGACGACCTCGCGGTCGATGTCGTCGAACTTGCGGATCGTTCCGGTCGGCCTGCGGCGCCACTCGGCGTACGCGG
>JBAQWH010000495.1:0-4719 GCA_049298815.1 Thermoanaerobaculia bacterium
GCGCCCGCCCATCGCGGTCTGCTGCGTCGGGGCGGCGCCGCTCATCGTCGACTGGAAGTTGGTGGGGATCTTCTGGAGGTCGGCGAGCGTCTGCGCGCCCGAGAGCGTCACCATCTTCTCGCCGAGGCCGTACTTGGCGTCGGGGGCGATGCTCGCCCGGATGCCCTCGAGCTCGGCCGCGAACTCCGCCGCGCTTGCGTGGCGGTCGTCGCGACTCTTCTCGAGCGACTTCATGAGGATCGCTTCGAGCTCGGGCGGCACCGGCGTGCCGGGGTTCGTCTCGGCGATCGGCGCCGGCTTCTCGGTCACGTGCTTGAGGATGTAGCCGTGCGGGTTCGTCGCCTGGAACGGCGCGCGTCCCGCGAGCATCTCGTACAGCACGATGCCGAACGAGTAGAGGTCGCTGCGGGCATCGAGGTGCTCACCGTCCTTGAGGAAGCCGGCCTGCTCGGGCGATGCGTACTTGAGCTTGCCGAGGAACATGCCGGTCTGCGTGAGACCGTGGCCGCTCTCCCCTTCCGCGAGCTGCTTGGCAATGCCGAAGTCGATCACCTTGCAGAGCAGTTTTCCCTTGTTGTCCTGCGAGAGCATGATGTTCTCGGGGGAGATGTCGCGGTGGATGAGGTCCATCGAGTGGAGATGCTCGAGGCCGAGAAGAGCCTGGATGGAGATCTCGACGCTGAGGCGCGGCGGGATCGGCCCGTTCGTCGCGATCCACTTCTGGATGTTCGTCCCGTCGATGAACTCCCAGACCATGTAGTAAGAGCCGTCGTCGAGCTGCGCGAAGTCGTACAGCATCGCGAGGTTCTTGTGCTTGATCATCGTCGACGTCCGGGCTTCCTGCAGGAATCGCTGGAGGCCCTGGTCGTCAGCGGCCACGTTCGGCCGCATGATCTTGATGACGCGGAGCTCGTTGAGGTGAATGTGCCGGACCTTGAAGATCTCGCCCATTCCACCGACTCCGAGACGGTCGAGGATCTGGTACTTGCCGTCGAGCAGGCGCTCGGAGTACGTGCGCTGGAAGGCGGTGACGCGCTCGCCGCAGCTCGGACACTGGTCCAGCTGCGCGTCGATCATCGCCCTGCATCTCAGACAGCTCAATTGGTTCATCTCAGGCTCCCGTTGCGTCGTGCGGCGCGTTCCGCCGCTAGTGGTCCTTGATTACGTAACTGCAGGCCGGATCGGCCCCGAATCGGACGATGTCTCCCACCTTGAGCGCGACGCGCTCGACGCGGGCGTTGTTTACGTAGGTTCCGTTGGCGGACTTGAGGTCCTCGATCACCGCATCGGCTCCGGTGAGGGTGATCCGCGCATGGCGCCGCGACACGGCAGGGTGAGTGAGGACGATCGAACAGGCGCGGTCGCGGCCGACCACGTCGTCACCGCTGATCGCATGCTTGTCGCCCCCGTCGCCCTTGACGCTGACGAGTGCCCAGTGGTTCTGCTTCGTCTGCCTGACCGTGTGCGCCGGGTCGTCGGACGGCATCACGACGTGTGACGCGAGCGGTTGCCGCGCGTTGTACTCCTCGAGCGCTTCGAAGAACTCGCGCGCCGATTCGTACCGGTTCTCGGCGCGCGGTTCCATCCCCTTGAGCACGATCGCCTCGACGTCGCGCGGGATGTCGAACTTCACTTTTCGCGGCGGCTCTTTCTCGCCGCGGTAGATCGCGTCGATGAGCTTCGGCAGCGAACGGCTGTTGAACGGCAGCGTCCCGGTGAGCATCTCGTACAGCAGGACTGCGGACGAATAGACGTCGCTCTTCGGGCCGGCGTTCTGCGGCTCGCGGATCTGCTCGGGCGACATGTAGTGCGGCGTTCCGAGCAGGAAGCCGGACCGGGTCAGGACCGTCTGTCCCGCACCGGCACCCTCCTTGATCTTCCCGATCCCGAAGTCCGTCACCTTCACGACGCCGGAGGGCTCCTGGATGAGGTTCGCCGGCTTGATGTCGCGATGGACGATCCCCTTGCCGTGCGCGTAGACGAGCGCCTCGAGCAGGCACTGACAGATCGAGATCGCGTCGGCAACCGGCAGCGCGCCGCGCTCGGTGAGGACGACGTCGACCGGCGTCCCCTCGACCAGCTCCATGACGAGCACCGCTCCACGCTCGTCGTTGATGAACTCGTAGAAGCGGGTGATGTAGCGGTGGCGGAGGCGCGAGAGGATCTGGGCTTCCTTGACGAAGCGCTTGCGGGCCGTGACGTCGCCCGCGAGCTCGTCCGACATGATCTTCAGGACGACGGCGAAGCCGGCCGGAAGCGTCTCGGTCGCTGCGATCGTCCTGCCGACGTAGACGTGGCTCATGCCCCCTTCGCCGAGCTCGCGCTCCACGCGGTAGTTTCCGTAGACACTCGCGATCATTGCAGCGGCCCCTCTTCGTCCCAGTACACGCCTTCCCGGCAGAGCGGCATGAACATCAACCGGTGTGACCCGATCCGGATGACGTCGGAACCCGCGAGGTCGCATCGGGGAGCGATCTCGCTTTCGTTCACGAACGTCCCGTTCGTCGAGTTGTGATCCATCAGGATGAAGCGGCGCTCCTCCGGCCGGAAGACGAGGTCGGCATGATGCGACGACGCCTGGTCGTCCTGGACGACGATGTCGGAACGGCGGTCGCGCCCGATGATGTTGCGCCCGATCCGGACCGCGAACGACTCGCCGCGCGAATCCCCGCTGAGGCCTACGAGCCACCCGACCACGTATCGCTTCGGCTGGGCCGAGACGTCGAGCCGTGGAGCGGCGACGGTCCTCTCGATCGGAGTCTCGGGCGGCCGTTCGTCCGCCGGCACAGGGCTCTGCGGCCGGACCGAAGCCTCGTCGGCCGCGCGGTTCGGCCTCACGATCGGCACCTCGGACTCGCCCGATTCCTGCGGACAGTACGGACAGAGGTCCCACGACTCGTCGATGAAATGTCCGCTTTCACATCGTTTGTCGGCCACGAGCTCCCTCACGCGTGGAACGCCACCGCAACCGCGTTCCGGCCGCCGAAATAGATGATGTCGCCGTCCCGAAGGACGCGCTTGTCGATCTTCTGATCGTTCACGTAGGTGCCGTTGGACGAATTCCGGTCGACGAGCATGACCTTCCCGTCGATCGCGACCACTTCGGCGTGCAGCCGCGACACTTTGGGGTTGTCCAATACGATCTCACAAACTGCGGACTCCCGCCCGATCCGAATCCCTGACCCTCCGAGCCCGAGCTTCTCGCCGGCGCGGTCCCCGTTGAGGATCGTGAACCGGCCGAGAGTCCCGGGCAGCCGCGGCTCCTTCGGTAGTTCCACCGCCGGCTGCTGAGGAAACAGGACCGCCGGCTCAGGGCGCGGGCGTCGCCGGACGAACCAGAGAATGGCCGTCGCGCCGAGAACGAGGGCCGCCAGGGCAGCGACCGCAACGTCGGTTCGGACCGCCGGCCGCGCTTTGAGGGCACGCTCCACGTCGCGCCGGAGACGCGCGATGTCGGGCGAATTGGGAAAGACGCGCGCCGCGCTCGCGAGCTCGGGGACAGCGTCCTCCCACAGGCCCGCCGTCGCCGAGTCGAGCGCCTTCGAATAGTGGCGGTTGAACTCGCCGCTTGGGCTGGCTGGAATGCTCGCTGCGCCGAGCAGTTCCTTCACGACGTTCACCGGAACGAGGAACTTGATCTGCTCGGCGTCGGTGTGGCCCCAGGTCGAGACCGCGACGACCGCGCCGCGGCGGTCGATCGCCGGACCTCCCGAGTTGCCGCGGTAGATGGCGACGTTCGACTGGAACACCGGGGTGTTCGCCAGGTCCACCTTGATGGCGGTGATCGTCCCGGGATTGAAGGTCGGCTCGAGGTCGCTGTCGCGCGACAGCCATCCGCCGATCACCTCGTCACTGCTGCTCGCGAGCGCCGGATAGCCGACTGCCCAGATCGACTCGCCGACCCCGACGGCGTCGGAGTCGCCGAGCGCCAGCGATGGCAGGTTGCGCCTCTCGATCTTCAGGATCGCGAGATCTTTGCCGCGCTCGGCCAGCGGAGGCGAGTAGACCCGCACTCGGAACGGGAAGACCTCGCCGTTCGACAGCTCGACCTGGTTCACCACGCGGACGCCGTGGAGCGAGCCGCCTGCGGCGAGCGGTGCGACGTACGGGTCGAGACCGCCCGCACGATGAGCGCTCCGCAGCGTCTCGACCGAGAAATGGCGCACCAGCGCCGCGATGGCTCCGTTCCGGCGGAGGTCACGCTCGAGGGATGCCTGGTCCCGCGTCCTGCCGACCACGTGCGCGCTGGTCACGATGTATCCGCTCGGGTGAATCAGGAACCCGCTCCCCGATCCGCCAGCTCCCGTTTCGACCGCAAGCTCCTGCCCGGCGGTTCCCGACCGGGCGACCCCGAGCTCCTGCTCGACGCGCTCGATCGCTTCCGCCGTGTAGCGGAACTCGCCCGTCGCGAACGCACTGACGCGCACCACCGCCGGTTTGGAGGCGTACGCGGTCCGCTGCACCTCATCCAGGCCTGGTGTCCTGCGGTTGCAGGCCAGGGTCAGGACGATCGCTGCGAGGATGATCGGAGCTCGCGGGGACATGGTCTACCGGACTGTGGTCTGCTCCGAGGTCCCCGCAGCGCGCGGCTGAAGCGTGAGGTACCAGGCGCCCGCGGCTCCCGCCGCGATCGCAAGGATCAGGAGCCACCAGAGCCAGCGACCACCGCGCTGCGGGACCGGCTCCACCGGAGCAGTCTGCTGTACGGCGGCGGGTTCC
>JBAQWH010000496.1:0-9298 GCA_049298815.1 Thermoanaerobaculia bacterium
CCTGCCGCTTCCCAGGTCGCGACCGCACACGTCGTGAACCGGGCCCGAGGTCCGAGCCTCATCGTCAGCGCGTCGTACCAGACCCGCCCGGCGACCTCCCACGCGTTGCCGCCGAGGAGCGTGGCCGCCGTGTAGAACGCGAAGTTCGGGATGCCCGAGTTGATGTGGACACCCCGGTTGTCGGACTCGGTCCGGACGAGGTCGCGCATGTGCGACGGCTGCGGGTCGCGGCCGAGCACCGGGTCATCGTAGGCAGTGCCGGGTGCCTTCATCGAGCGGATCGCGTCGCCGTCGACCCTCCTGGTGAAGAGGCCACGGCCGACGAGCCAGTCGCCCCGGCGCGCCCGCTGCTTCTTCGTCCACTGCTTCACGAGGATCCCGAAGACGTCGGCGAAATGTTCGGCGAGCGCTCCCGCCTGCCCGGACATGCCGAGCCGCGCGGTGTACTGCGTCAGTCCGTGGGCGAGCTCGTGCGCCACCACGTCGACGCACGAGGTAAAGCGGTTGAAGTACTTCCCGTCGCCATCCCCGTAGACCATCTGCGCGCCGTTCCACTGCGCGTTGTTGAAGCGCTTCGCATAGTGGACGGTCGAGTCGATCCGCATCCCCCGGTCGTCGATCGAGGCGCGCCCGTGGACGCGGCGGAAGTAGTCCCAGCTGCGCCCCGACGCATCGTAGGCCTCGTCGGCGGCAAGGTCGCCGGTCGCTCGCTCGCCCTCACCTCGCATCCGTCGTCCCGGCAGCTCCACACCGTTCCGCGCGTCGAAGATCGTCCGCCGCCGCTCTCCCGGCGGGACCCTCACCGCGCCGGCGATGACCGCGGCTGCCTGACGCTCCCCACGAGCCTGCGACGAGAGCTCGAGCGCCGCGTAGGCACGCTCGCGGTCGGCACGGTCTCCGTTCTCCGCAAGGGCGCGAAGAACGTGCGGCGGCACGAAGCTGCAGAGTGGAACTCGCATGTTGAGGGAGACCGGGACAGCGTAAGTCCGCAATCGGTCTTCGTCCATCAGAATTTGCCGTAAGGATGGAAGTAAGGCGAAGCCTTTCATTCTTCACTCTTCGCCCTTCACTCTTCAGCTGCGAGCCCCCCTGCTCCGCGTGCTACACTCCTCCGCCCAATGAAGTCCCAGACGAGCGGCCGGCACACGCGAACGACGGAGACCCTTCCGTCCCCCTGTCGCTGATCGTCCATTTGATCCCCTGAGATTCCCGACGACTGCGAGACAGGGCCCCGGCCCTGTCTTTTGTTTTGATTTCGAGAGGCACGCATGCAGGTACAGCTACCCGACGGCTCGATGAAGGAAGTCCCGGCGAACGCGACCATCGCGGACGTCGCTGCCGCGATCGGCAAACGTCTGGCGAAGGACGCCCTGGCGGGCAAGATCGATGGCCGGTCAGTCGACGTCTACACCCCGGTCCCGGATGGAGCGAAGGTGGAGATCATCACGCCGAAGAGCGAGGACGGGATCGACACCATCCGTCACTCGACCGCGCACCTCATGGCGATGGCGGTCCAGGAGCTCATGCCCGGCACCCAGGTCACCATCGGCCCGGTGATCGAGAACGGCTTCTACTACGACTTCGCCACCGACCGTCCCTTCACCGAGGATGACCTTCGCAACATCGAGGCGAAGATGACGGAGATCGTCGCGCGCGACATCCCGATCCGTCGCGAGGAGATGAGCCGCGACGAGGCGATCGCAACCTTCGACGCGAAGGGGGAGAAGTTCAAGGTCGAGATCATCCGCGACATCCCGGCCGACCAGACCCTGTCGCTCTATCGGCAGGGCGAGTGGTTCGACCTCTGCCGCGGTCCGCACGTCCCGTCGACCGGGCGTCTCGGCGCGTTCAGGCTGCTCCACGTCGCCGGCGCGTACTGGCGAGGCGACTCGCGCAACCAGATGCTCCAGCGGATCTACGGGACCGCCTGGCCCGACCAGAAGGAGCTCGAGGAGTACCTCAAGCGGACCGAGGAGGCGAAGGCCCGCGACCACCGGCGTCTCGGCAAGGAGCTCGACCTCTTCCACTTCCACCCGTTCGCTCCCGGCGCCGCGTTCTGGACCCCGAAGGGGACCACCCTCTACCGCATCCTGGCCGAGAGCATGCGCGCCCTCACCGAAGAGAACGGCTACGTCGACATCAAGACCCCTCTCATGTTCAACAAGGGGCTGTGGGAGATCAGCGGCCACTGGGGCAAGTACAAGGAGAACATGTTCCTCGTGCTCGACAGCGAGAGCGGCGAGCACGACTTCTCGCTCAAGCCGATGAACTGTCCGTCGCACCATCTCTACTACGGGATGAAACGGCACAGCTACCGCGAGCTCCCGCTCCGCTTCGCCACCCACGACGTGCTTCACCGGAACGAAGCCTCGGGCGTGCTCTCGGGACTGACCCGCGTGCGTCAGTTCGCGCAGGACGACGCCCACATCTACTGCATCGAGGACCAGGTGCCGGACGAGGTGCGGCGGTTCGTCGCCCTGCTCGACAAGGTCTACGCGTCGGTCGGGCTCGAATACACCCCGAAGTTCTCGACCCGTCCGGAGCAGCGGATCGGTGACGACGCTCTCTGGGACCGGGCAGAGGGGCTGCTCCGGAGCGCTCTCGACTCGCTCGGTCGTCCCTACGAGCTGAAGGAGGGCGACGGTGCGTTTTACGGACCGAAGATCGACTTCGACGTTTCGGACAGCATCGGCCGGAAGTGGCAGCTGGGGACCATCCAGCTCGACTACAACGCCCCGCAGCGGTTCGACCTGGTCTACGTCGGCGAGGACAACGCCGAGCACCGCCCCGTCGTGCTGCACCGCGCGATCTACGGCTCGTTCGAGCGGTTCATCGCGATCCTGATCGAGCACTTCGCCGGCGCGTTCCCACTCTGGCTGGCCCCGGTCCAGGCGACCGTCCTGCCGCTCTCGGAGAAGTTCGTCGAGTATGCTGACGCGACCGCCGAGAAGCTCAAGGCGGCCGGACTGCGGGTCGAGGTCGACCGGAGCAACGAGAAGCTCGGCGCCAAGATCCGGATGGCCCAGCTCCAGAAAATCCCGTACATGCTGATTGTCGGCGAGAAGGAAGCTTCGACCGGCACCGTCAGTTTGAGGAAGCGCACCGGAGGCGACCAGGGGAGCGTCTCCGTCGACGAGCTCATCCAGCACTCGAGGGAGCTGATTGAGGCCCGCTCGTTGACTTTGTAATGTTTTTCCCCGTAGATTGACCGACCACTTGTAGGAGGAACACCGTATTTTCCCGCCACGCCGTAATTCGAGATTCGACCGCAGACCCGCCGAGCCCGACGTCCGCATCAACGATCTGATCCGATCAGCCGAGGTCCGGCTGATCGATGCCGATGGCGCACAGGTCGGCGTCGTTCCCATCGCCCAGGCCCAGGAACTCGCGCGAACCAAAGACCTCGATCTCGTCGAGATCTCGCCGACCGCGAACCCGCCGGTCTGCAAGATCATGGACTACGGGAAGTACGTCTTCCAGCAGAAGAAGAAGCAGGGCGAAGCCAAGAAGAAGCAGAAGGTCATCACCGTCAAGGAGGTGCAGTTCCGGCCTCGCATCGACGAGCACGACTTCGACTTCAAGAAGAACAACGTCATCCGCTTCCTCGAGCACGGGGACAAGGTCAAGATCATCATCCGCTTCCGCGGACGTGAGATGAGCCACATGGAGTTCGGCCGCGCCGTCCTCGAGCGACTCCTCACCGAAGTGAAAGAACACGGGGCCGCCGAGAACCCGAATCCGGACCTTCAGGGGAACCGGATGACGATGATCATCGCTCCGACCAAGTAGTTCCTCGGTTCCTCGGGTTCCTCGGTTCCTCGGGGAGTGCCCGTTGACGAGTGGCTGAAGGGAATCAACTTCCGCCGGTAGTCGTTACCGGCTGAGCTGTATCAAGGGGATAGCCATGCCGAAAATGAAGACGCACCGGGGAGCCGCCAAGCGGTTCAAGACCACGGGAAGCGGCAAGCTTCAGCGGAATCATGCGTTCCACTCCCACATCCTGACCAAGAAGTCGCCGGGCCGGAAGTCCAGGCTGGCGGGCGAGGTCGAGGTGTCGAAGGCGAACGAGAAGACCGTGAAGCGCATGCTTCCGTATCTCTAGTCCGCGATTCGTCGCAGGACTGGATCAACCCGAGCGAGCCGAGGCAATCACCACTCCTGGCCCGGCCGCTCTGAATGAAGGAAAACGAGGAGAACGATGCCTAGAGTCAAACGAGGCCCAAAAAGAAAGAATCGCCGCGTCAAAATCCTGAAGCTCGCCAAGGGCTATTACGGGATGAAATCGCGCGGTCACCGGATCGCGAAGCTGGCCGTCGAGAAGAGCCTGAACTTCTCGTTCACCGGCCGCAAGGATCGCAAGGGTGAGTTCCGGACGCTCTGGATCGCCCGCATCAACGCCGCCGCCCGTCTGAACGGCATGTCGTACTCGCAGTTCATCAGCGGCCTGACCGCCGCCGGCTCGACGCTCGACCGCAAGATCCTGGCCGACATCGCCGTCCGCGACGCCGCCGCCTTCACCGCCCTCGTGCAGAGCGCGAAGGCCGGCCTCGAAAAGACCAAATCCGCCAGCGCGTAACCCGCGCTGGTCGCAGTAAGGAAGACGCGGGCTAGAATGCCCGCGTTTTTCGTTGTACCCGTTCGCGCCTCGAGAAACCGGTTCCTCGGTTCCTCGGAGTTCCTCGGTTCCTCGGGTTGTGCCTGCCCGGTTCACGCGCTGCGCGAGCCTCCCGGCAGACCCTCCCCGAGGAACCGAGGAACCCCGAGGAACCCCGAGGAACTCAGGGACCGAGGGACTCAGGGACCGAGGGACCCGAATGATCGACGACATCCACCAAGCCTCCTCCGACTTCGACGCGGCGCTCGCGTCCGCGAACACCGCCCGCGCGCTCGACGACCTCCGCGTGCGTTACTTCGGCCGCAAGGAAGGGTTGATTCCCGCCTTCTTCTCGCGCCTCAAGGAAGTGCCGAAGGAGCAGAAGAAGGACGTCGGCGACGCGCTCAACAAGCTTCGCGACCGCCTCGAGACCGAGCTGAAGGAAAAGACCGAGCGCGTGGCCGTCGAAGAGGCGCGAAGGAAGGAAGCCCGCGACGTCGTCGACGTCACCCTCCCCGCACGCATGCCGAGCCTCGGGCACCTCCACCCGATCACGCTCGTCCGGATGGAGATGGAGGAGATCTTCCGCGAGATGGGGTACTCGGTCGATCCCGGCCCCGAGATCGAGAGCGACTGGTACAACTTCGAAGCGCTCAACTTCAAACCGGATCATCCAGCGCGCGACGAGCAGGACACGTTCTTCCTCGACCTCGAGAAGCTCCTGCTCCGGACGCACACGTCCAATACCCAGATCCGGACGATGGAGAAATACCCGCCGCCGCTCAAGGTCGTCACCGCGGGCCGCGTCTTCCGCCGCGACGAGATCACCATGCGCCGCTCGCCGATGTTCCACCAGATCGAAGGGTTCCTCGTCGACAAGGAAATCCACATCGGCCACATGCGCGCGACGCTCGAGCACTTCGTCCGCCGGCTGTTCGGCGAGAAGGCCGCGGTGCGGATGCGCCCGAGCTACTTTCCGTTCACCGAGCCCTCCGCCGAGCTCGACATGTCGTGCATCTTCTGCAAGGGCCAGGGGTGCGGGACCTGCTCGCAGACCGGATGGATGGAGATCCTCGGCTGCGGGATGATCCACCCGCAGGTGCTCCGCAACGTCGGGATCGACCCCGAGGAGTGGAGCGGCTTCGCCTTCGGCATGGGCCTCGACCGCGTGGCTATGCTCAAGTACGACATCCCGAACATCCGAACGCTGTTCGAGAACGACCTCCGGGTGCTGGGGCAGTTCTAGGGCGCTACCCCCCCGTAGAGCGCCCCCACTGTCATCCTGAGCCGCCGAAGCGTCCCGCGAAGACGGGACGCGGAGGACGGTCGAAGGACCCCCTCCCCACCTGCCGGAAGGAGGTCCAGCCCTGCACGGACCTACGTCGTTGCCGGAACGAACGGCTTAGCCCATTCCTCCCAGAGATCTCGCCACTCGGGGTTCTCAGCCTCGATGAGCGCGTTCTTCTTCGCGCGCGTCCATCCTTTGAGTTGCTTCTCACGCGCAATGGCGAGCCTCACGTCCAAGTACTCCTCGCAGTAAACGAGCTTGTTGATGTTGTACGCGTACGTGAAGCCGTGGTGGACTTTGGACTGGTGTTCCCACGTTCGGCGCTCGAGTGAGTTCGTGACGCCGATGTAGACCACCGTGTTCCAGCGGTTCGTCATGATGTAGACGAAGTAGCGCTTCTCCACCCCTTGAATGTACCTCGGCCGCCGCCCGTCCCCGCACATCGGGAGGGGGTCCTTCGCCGCGCTTCGCCGGCTCAGGATGACAGTTGAATTTCACGTCACTCCCGCACCAGCGCCTTCTTCTCGCCGGTCAGAACATTCACGAGCATCGGCTTCCCCGCCGCGTCGATCGCGGCAATGCGGGTCGCATCGATGCGGATGTGACGCGGATCGCGCAGGCCCCACCACCACCCACCCCGGGTGCCGGCACCTTCCACGAGGTTCGTGACGGATCCGCTGTCGGCGTCGAGGATCGCGAGTGCCATGTGCCTTCCGCTCGCCGCTTCCTGCGGGCTCCACTGTGAGCGCATGATCCCGACGACGAGCTTCCCGGGAGCGTGCTCGCCGAGGACGTTGACCCACGTTGTCCCTGGCACCACCACCTGCCTAAGCAGCTCGCCAGACCGTGAGTGGATCCCGATCACCCCGCCCTTCGCGATCGCGATCACACGGCCGTCCGCGAGGACGGTCGAAGTCCTGCGGCTGTCCTGTGGCGAGAGCTTCGTGACGGCCGCTCCGGTAGCGGCGGCGTACACGCCGGCATCGGTTGCCAGGTAGCGACCATCGCCGCTGAACCGTGAGTAGCCGCGACCGGCCTCGATCTCCGGACCGGTGAGGACTCTGCGCCCCGGGATGTCCAGCTCGAACAGTCCGAGCCGGTAACGCGTCGCGCCTCCCGGTCCCGTTTCGATCGAACGGTGCGACACGATCTGCACGGAGTCGTTCGTCCGGAAGAACATCTCAGGCCACCTTCCGACGGCCTCGAGCCGCGCGGACGCCAGGAGCTGCCCGCTGCCGACGTCGTGCACCGAGACTGTCGACCCCTCGACCCAAGCGATCCTGCTGCCGTCGAACGACAGGACGAACCCCGCCGAGCCGGACGTCCGGAGGTTCGTCTCGATCGGCTTCGCATTCCGGTCGTCGAGCCGCATTGCGATCAGCTCGAACGACCGGCCCTGCCATGGGAGGCCCGATACGCGGGTCCACGCGGCGACGTTCCCGTCACCGGAGAACGTCAGACTCCACGGCGCCGCCAGGCGGTGAGTCGACCCGTCTCTTCGGACGAGGAAGGCGCTGTTGTAGTCCATCCGGTTGGCCGCCTGACCCGCGAGAAGCACCGGGCCGCTCCCGGGCCCCTGCGCGAGATAGATCTTCGTCAGGTCGGCCGGCGACACGGTCGTGACCCACAGGACGAACCCCGCCGCCAGCGCCACCACGATGGCGACGCCGGACCAGAGGTACAACGACAGCGCAGCGTGGCTCCGCTTCCGGTCGGTGCGCCCGCGCTCGAGCTGCCACATCGGGACGACGGCCATCACGAGGACGAGGGCGATCCCGACGGCTGCACCGGTCCAGGCGAGGAGCCGGAGCGCCATCGCCGAAAGCAGCGGCTGCGCGATCGCGTAAAGCGCCGCGGCGGCGCAGAAAAGCAGCGCGAGGTCGAGTGCGAGCAGCGCCGAGCGTGACCGGATCATCGTCGACGCCACGTGCGCGACGAAGAAGAGGACCACCATGCTGACCAGAGTGATCGGAATCAGCTGATCGGGCTGGAGCGTCCAGGTCTTCTTCCAGACCTCCGTGCCGAGCATGAGGGACGGGATGAGGATGATCGCGAACGCCATGACCGCAGCGACCAGCGATGCGACGACCTTCCCCCACCAGATTGCGCCCGATGACACCGGCTTCGCGAAGAAGAACGACAGCCGTTTCTCGGAGAGCTCGCGGCCGACCATCGAGGCGCCGAGTGATACCGCGACGCCGAGCCCCATGGCGACGGCGAGCAGCCCTCCCGTGAGCGCGATCATCATGGGACGGCCCATCGTCTTCGCTCCGGGAAGGAGCGCGGTCAGGAACGGCAGGACGGCGAAGGCCGCGGCTGCGACGAAGATCCGGTTCCGCTCGCGCAGCTCGCGCGCGGCGATGACGAGGACGTGACTCATGACTGACCTCCCTCATGTTCCCCTGCGACGGCGATGAAGATGTCTTCGAGCGACATCGTCGTGATTTCCGCGGGAGAGTTGTTCGTCGTGTCGCGGAAGCGCTCGAGCGCGAGGTCGTCGAAGTTCGTGACGATCGCCTCGGTGCCGCCGCCCCACTGCCGGATCGCAGCGGCGTTCAGCAGACCTCCGGTCAGCTCGACTCGCGGTGCTGCGAAGCGGACCCGCCTGAACCGGGCTTTCAGCGTCTCGACCTCTTCGTCGAGCACCAGCCGGCCGTCCTTCAGGATGCCGATGCGATCCGCGATCGCTTCGATCGAGCTGAGGTCGTGAGTGGTGATGAGGACCGTGATGCCGCGGTCCGCCATGTCCGCGAGCACTTCCTCGAAGAGCGACTTCTTCGCGACGACGTCGAGCCCGAGCGTCGGATCGTCGAGGACGACGAGGTCGGGCGAGGTCGCCAGCGCCAGGGCGAGCATGACCTGCTTCTTCTGCCCCTTCGACAGGTCTCCGAAGCGGGCCGCGCCGGAGATGCCGAAAGTCCGGATCCGCCCGTCGAACGCATCGTGATCCCAGCGGCTGTAGAGGCGCGACGAAAAGGCTGCAACCTCGCGCACCCGCATCTCGGGCGGGGCGTCCGCTTCCTCCGGCACGATCCCGATCCGGTCCATCAGCGACGCACGGTGGCGCCACACGTCCTTGCCGAAGATCGTCGCCGTGCCGTGGTCGGGCCGCAGCTGGCCGAGCAGGCAGCGGACCAGCGTCGACTTGCCGGCTCCGTTGCGGCCGAGCAGGCATAGCACCTCGCCCCGGCGCAGCGACAGCGACACGCCGTACAGCACCTGCACCTCGCCATAGGCGCAGTCGAGGCCCTGGATCGCGAGAACGTCAGTCATCGTCCGGCGTCCCCAGATAGGCCGCCTGAACATGGGAGTCGGCGCGGATCTCCTCCGGCGTACCTTCGGCCAGCACCTTGCCGGAATTGAGCACGGTGATGCGGTGCGCAAGGCTCATGACCACCGCCATGTTGTGCTCGATC
>JBAQWH010000497.1:0-2139 GCA_049298815.1 Thermoanaerobaculia bacterium
GAGCAGGACCATCGCCGCAAGCGCGCCGGCTGCGAGCAGGAGGGCGCTGGCGTTCGCGCCGTCCTTGCGCGTGCGGCCGATCACGTCGTCGGCGGTCCGCGGCGTCACGTCGATCCAGAGCTCGGAATCGGCGGTGCGTTCCACCAGGTAGCGCGCGCGGCCGGCGTCGCGCTTGAGGAATCCGCCGTGGAAGATCATTGCGGCGATCCACGCATCGCGCGGCTGCATGCGCGAACCACCGGGAGGGATGTTCTCGATCCGCTCGAAGACGTGCACCGTCAGGCCGCCTGCGGGCCGCGACCGGCTGAGGTAGAGGTTCGTCACGTCGAACTGGAACATCTTCTCGCCCGGCGCGCGGAACTCCTCACCCCACCACGCCAGCGGTATCCCGTCCTCCGCGAGGATCCGCGCCCCACGCCCTTTTTCGAGTCTCACTCCTTCGAGCAGACGGAAGAGCGCGGCACGATCCGACGCGGCGCCCGGGACTTTCGCGGCGATCGATGCTGCGGTGAGATCGAGCTCGTGGTGCGCCGACTTGATCATCCCGCGGATGCGTCCCGCGTCCGCGGCGAGATGCTCGGCGGAGTGCCTCGCGAAGCTCTTCGCGGCCGAGCGGGTGACGAGATGCGTCGAGACGTCGACGATCGCCACGAGCAGGAGGAAGACGGCCAGGACGCGGGCCGCGGTCTCGCGGGCCACGACGAGAGCGGCGATCGAGAGGATCGCCACTGCGCCGAGTGCGGCGGCCGCGACCGCGACCGCGAGGTCGCCCTCCGCTCCGGCATAAAGACGAATCGCCGTCGCGACAGCGACGGCGATCCATCCGAAAATCGTTCTTGCGGGCATCGGCTTCCGCGAATCCTATCGCTTCGCCGTCACCGCGCTGGCTGCGTCATCGGCCCGACGCGCGGACCGAGGCGACCGACCAGCGGTCGTTCCTGTTCTGCAGCGTGATGTAGAGATCGCGGGTCTCGGTGCGTCCTCCGACCTGGATCGTCCAGCTCGCGGTGATCTGATACTGATTCTCGGCGCTCACCTTCTTCGCAGTCTTCTGATCGAACGAGGCAGGCTTCGCCTTGTTGAACAGGCCGTCGAGGAGGTAAGCCGCCTGGTCGCGGCCGAAGAATCCACTCTGGTCTGCCAGGCCGGGGAAGGCGAGCTGAACCTGCTCCCCTTCGCCAATCCCAGCAGTGATCGCCTGGACCTGACCATTGCCGAATCCCTGTTCGAGACTCGAGAGGGCACTGTCGAGGTCACGGTACTGAGCCGACGCGATCACCGGAAGGAACACCAGTGCGAGCGCGATGCGCGTCCAGAGTTTCATCATCGTTCTCCTATGTCAGTGGCCAACAGGCTGCTACAGGCCATTATTCTAAATTAATCAGTGACTTAGCGTGAGATCCAGAGCGGTCGCCATGTCCCTCCGGGATGACGATTCCGCAGCGCGCCGCTTCCTCCCGAAAGTCGTCCGGCAGCGGCGCCGCAACGCGAAGTGGCTGTCCTGTCAGGGGATGGATCATCTCGAGCTCCGCGGCGTGAAGCATCGGCCGCTCAGCATCTCTCTCTCCATAGAGCCAATCCCCTGCCAGCGGGTGGCCGATGTGCGCGAGATGGACGCGGATCTGATGGGTCCGGCCTGTCTCGAGGAGGATCGAGAGGAGCGTGGCCGCGGACGTCGCCCCGAGCGGCTCGACGTGCGTCACCGCTCGCTTCCCGTCGTCGCGGACGCCGAACTTGATCGCGCCGACACGGCGGATCGGTGCGTCGATCGTCTGCGCGACGTCGAGCTCGCCGCGACAGAGCGCGAGATAACGCTTCTGGATCCGCTTCTTCTCGAACTGGCGCGTGAGGCGCGCGTTCACGTCGCTTCGCTTCGTGAAGAAGATCACCCCGCTGGTGCCGCGATCGAGGCGCTGCATGAGGAAGACCGGACCCGCGGCCCGCGAGACGAGGTCGTGCAGGAATGGCTCGTCCGGCTCGTGCATCCGCTGCTGCACGACGACGCCCGCAGGCTTGTTGACGAAGATCAGGACCTCGTCTTCGTAGAGGATCTCGAGGGGCATGAAGGACCGGGGACCAGTGGGGCGAATGGGACAGATGGGACGAATGGGACGAATGGGACAGATGGGACAGATGGGA
>JBAQWH010000498.1:0-4636 GCA_049298815.1 Thermoanaerobaculia bacterium
GTCGTCGTTTGCGCGGCGCGCGTTCTCCGCCGACCGCTTGGCCCACGTCCCGATCGTCACCTCACGGCGGCGGAGCGTGTTCATCGTGAACGGCAGCCCCACGTCGCGCGCGTAAAGCAGGTCCGCGACCGTCTTCATCCGCTCGGTCGAGCCGGGGTTCCCGGCGATGAAGACCAGCTCGCCCTCTTTCACTCCGGTCGGGCTGAATTTCAGGTAGTCCGCGCTCTTGACCGGTGCGCCGTTCTCGTAGGCCCGGAAGAACGCAATGTCGAGGTCGTACCGGGGATATTCGAAGTTGTCCGGGTCGCCACCGAAGAACGCGATGCTCTCCTCCGGCGCGAACACCAGGCGGACGTCCGTGTACTTCTTGTAGCGATAGAGGTGGTACTGGCCACCCTGATAGAGCGTGACGATGTCGCTGCGGAGGCCTGTCTTGTCGAGCGAGTCCTTCTCGATCGTCGACATCACCCCTCGGCGGGCGCGCTCGGCGTCGGCCGGCGTCATCGCCGGCGTCACGGCCTCGTTCACTCGGTCGCTCACGTCCTCGATCGACATGAGCACGTTGACCTCGAGGTCGGTGCATCGCGGCTCATCGGCACGCTTCCGTGCGATGAACCCGTCGTGGATGTAGTCGTGCTCCTTCGTGCTCAGCTTGCTGATGCAGTCGCTTCCGACGTGATGGTTCGTGATGATCAGGCCGTCGGGTGAGACGAAGGCCGCCGAGCCGCCGGTGTTGAAGCGGACGGCCGACTTCTGCGCATGCGCGAGCCACGCGTCGGTGATCTCGAAGCCGTAGCGCTGCTTGATGAGCTCCTTGGGAGGCCGGTTGAACAGCCACATTCCTTCGTCGGCGAGAAGGGGCGTCGCCAGGAGGAGAACGAGGAGAACGGTCAGGGTGCGGGTCATTCGCATGGTGGTTCCTCTCAAAGTGGTCAGTGGCCAGTGGTCAGTGGTCAGTGGCCAGCGGCCAGTGGTCAGTGGCCAGTGGTCAGTGGTCAGTGGCCAGTGGGACTCGACGTGCGATTTTATGCGAGTTACTGTTCCCGCCATGGAACTGGGAATCAAAGGCCGTGTGGCCATGGTGGCGGCAGCGAGCAAAGGGCTCGGCCGCGGCGTCGCAGAGTCGCTTGCCCGTGAAGGCTGCCGCGTGTCGATCTGCGCGAGGAGCGAAGAGTCGCTGCGCCCGGCGATCGAGGCGATCGAAGCGGCCGGCGGGGAGGCGCTCGGCGTCGCGTGCGACGTCTCGCGTTCCGCAGACCTGGAGCGGTGGTTCGGCGCGACGGTCGCTCGCTTCGGGCAGGTCGACATCCTGGTGACCA
The DNA here is from genome assembly GCA_049298815.1 of Thermoanaerobaculia bacterium. Taxonomy (GTDB): domain Bacteria; phylum Acidobacteriota; class Thermoanaerobaculia; order Gp7-AA8; family Gp7-AA8; genus JBAQWH01. The sequence goes on from JBAQWH010000498.1 coordinate 1,320, forward strand.
ACACCGGCGGCCCTCCGGCGGCGAAGTTCCAGGCGCTGACCGAGGAACAGTGGCGCGACGGCATCGACTCGACGCTGATGAACATCGTGCGGCTGTCGCGTCACGTCCTGCCGGGGATGCAGCAGCGGAAGTGGGGCCGCATCGTCCACATCACTTCGCTCGTCGCGAAGCAGCCGACCGAGCTCCTGACGATCAGCAGCACGCTTCGGGCGGGGATCTCCGCGCTGACGAAGACGCTGGCCGACCAGGTCGCCCCCGACAACGTCCTCGTCAACGCCGTCCTCCCCGGCCATTACCTCACCGACCGGCAGTACCACCTCGCCGACATCCGCGCGAAGGAGATGGGGATCACGCCGGACGAGTACCTGACGCAGTCGACGAAGAGCATTCCGCTCGGCCGCTTCGGCACCACGGAGGAGTTCGGCGACGTGGTCGCCTTCATCTGCAGCGAGCGCGCGAGCTACGTCACCGGCGCCTCGATCCAGGTCGACGGAGGAATCATTCGTTCTACGTTCTGACGCTGGCGCGTCAGAACGCAGAACGGAAGAGTGAAGTGTGAAGTAAGAAGTGTGAAAAGGTGAAAGGCGGCCGATTCGTGCCCCTTTCACACTTCACACTTCACACTTCACACTTCTCTTTTCTACTCCCAGCTCGTTCCGTTCATCTTCGCCACGATCTTCGCCACCTCGATGTAGTCGGCCTGGTCGCCGAGCTGCTTGAGCGAGCTCGTGAAGAGATGTTGGGTCAGCGCGAGCATCGGGGTCGAGGCGTGCTGCTGGTGGGCCAGTGAAGCCGCGATCCGGATGTCCTTGTCGTGGTGGGCGAGCTTGAACACGAGCGGCCACTGGTTGTCCCGGAGCCTCATCGGCAGCAGGTTCTCCGAAGCGTTCGAGCGGCCGCTCCCGGCATTCGTCACCTCGAGGGCGGTCTTCATGTCGATCCCGAGCTGCTTCGCCAGGAGCATGCACTCGGCGGTGATCCAGACGGTCGCCCCCATGATCGTGTTCGTCAGGACCTTGATCGCGTGGCCGCTGCCGATCGGACCGACGTGGATGATCGTCTTCCCGTTGAGCTTCAGGATCTCCCTGGCCCGCTCGAAGTCCGCCGCGCTCCCGCCGATCATGATCGTCAGGGTCGCGTTCTCGGCCCCGACGACGGCCCCGGTGACCGGTGCATCGACGAAGTCGACCTTCCTCGAAGCGAGCCTGCAGGCCGTCTCGCGGCTCACGTTCGGATCGCCGCTCGTAGCGTCGATCCAGAGCGTCCCCGGCCTGAGATGAGGCATGAGCTGCTCGACGATCTCGTCGACCTCACTGCTCGTCGGCAGAATCGTGATGATGGCCTCGGCGTCCGCGCAGGCGGCGAGGTCGCGCGCGACCTTCGTGCCGTGCTCTTTCGCGTGCCGCTCGGCTTTCTCCGCCGTCCGGTTCCAGACGATGACTTCGTGCCCCTTCGAGAGGTGGCGCGCCATCGGGTAACCCATGGCCCCGAGGCCGATGAATGCGATCTTCATGTGGTTGGACTCCTTACCGGGATCATATCGGGGGTGATCGGGCGGCTGTCTGTGGCCGGCCGTCAGCCCGCGATGTGAGCAGCGCCGGGACGACCTGCGCACTCTCCGATGCTACGCTTTCGCCATGGCCACACTCGCCGAGACCTTCCAGAACGCCTTCAACTTCAGCAAGCCGTCGATCGAGGTCGGGTTCGTCCTCCGCGATGGAACTCCGGACGGCACCCTTCCGGTCCGGATTCCTCTCGCGATGATGAACCGGCACGGGCTGATCGCCGGGTCGACCGGCACCGGCAAGACGCGCACGCTGCAACTCATGGCGGAGGGACTCTCGGCCAACGGTGTCCCCGTCTTCCTCGCGGACGTGAAGGGCGACCTCGCCGGCATGGCCCGTCCGGGCGTCCTGAACGACAAGATCAAGAAGCGTGTGGAGGGCGTCGGCCGGACGTTCCAGCCGGTCCCGTTTCCGGTGGAGTTCTTCAGCCTGACCGGCAACAACGGCACCCAGCTCCGCGCCACCGTCTCGTCGTTCGGCCCGATCCTCCTCGCGAAGGTCCTCGACCTCACCGACACGCAGCTCAGCGTCCTCTCGATGGTGTTCAAGTACTGCGACGACCGGCGCATGCCGCTGCTCGATTTCGACGACCTCCGCTCGGTCCTCAACTACCTCGCAGGTGAAGGGAAGGCGGAGCTGAAGGAGTACGGCGGGATGTCGGCCGCCACGGTCGGCGTGCTCGTCCGGAAGATGATCGAGCTCGAGCAGCAGGGGGCGGGCAAGTTCTTCGGCGAGCCGGAGCTCGACTTCAACGACCTCCTCCGCACCGCGCCCGACGGCCGCGGCATTGTGAACATCCTCTCGCTCGCCGACGTGCAGGACAAGCCGCGCCTCTACTCGACGTTCCTGATGTGGCTCCTCGGGCAGTTCTACTACCGGATGCCGGAGGTCGGCGATCCGGACAAGCCGAGGCTCGTATTCTTCTTCGACGAGGCCCACCTGCTCTTCGACGACTCCTCTTCGGCCCTGGTCGAGCACATCGAGCAGGTCGCACGGCTGATCCGCTCGAAGGGCGTCGGCGTCTTCTTCATCACGCAGACGCCGAAGGACGTCGATGAAGACGTTCTCGCGCAGCTCGGCAACCGGGTGCAGCACGCCGTGCGTGCGTTCACCCCCACCGATGCGAAGAACCTCAAGGCGACCGCGTCGACCTTCCCGCCCAGCGAGTTCTTCGAGGTGAAGGACGCGCTGACCACCCTCGGCATCGGCGAGGCGCTCGTGACCGTGCTCAACGAAAAAGGCATCCCGACGCAGGTCTGCACCGCGCAGATCCTCGCGCCGTCCTCCTCGATGAGCACGCTCGATCCCGCCGGCTACGCCCAGGCGCTCTCGGCCTCGCCGCTCAATTCGAAATACTCGCGCGAGATCGAGCGGGACAGCGCACACGAAATCCTGCAGCGCAAACTCACCGAGTCGGCGGAGGTTGCCGAACGGGAGGAAGAGGAGCGGCGGCCTGAACCGCGCGCAACCGGGAGGACGACCCGGGCCCGCGCCGAGAAGTCGGTGATCGGGAGCGTGCTGGAAAGCCGGATGGCCCAGAACGTCGCCCGTCAGGCGACGCGAACGATCACGCAGTCGATCCTGAGAGGCATTTTCGGAATGCTGAAAGGGAAGTGAGAGGAAGTAAGAAGTGTGAAGTGTGAAGTGTGAAGTGTGAAAGAAAGACGCGGGGCGCGCGCTTCTGTTTCACACTTCACTCTTCTTACTTCACACTTCAGGTCGTCTCAGACAGAAACGCAAAAAATGGCGCCA
>JBAQWH010000499.1:0-3366 GCA_049298815.1 Thermoanaerobaculia bacterium
CGTCGGTCCCGCTCCGCGGCGCCGTCGCCCGCATCGTGACGAACATGGAGTCGTCGCTGACTGTGCCGACGGCGACGTCGATCCGCGACCTCCCGGTCAAGGCGCTCGAGGAGAACCGCCGCGTCATCAACAACCACCTCGCACTCAGCGGCCAGTCGAAGGCGTCGTTCACCCACATCATTGCCTGGGCGATCGTAAAAGCGATCGCCGACCAGCCGCGGATGAACTCGTCCTATGCGATGCAGGACGGTACGCCGACCCGCATCGACCGCGAGGACGTGAACCTCGGCCTCGCGATCGACGTCGAGAAGAAGGACGGCACCCGCTCGCTCCTCGTGCCGAACATCAAGCGCGCGAACACGCTCGACTTCGCGCAGTTCCTCCGCGCCTACAACGACGTGGTCCGCAAGGCGCGCAACAACGCACTCGAAGTCAGCGACTTCGAAGGCACCACGATCTCTCTGACCAACCCCGGCACGATCGGCACCGCGGCCTCGGTGCCGCGGCTGATGGTTTCCCAGGGGACGATCCTCGCGACCGGCCAGATCGGCTACCCGATCGCCTACGCGGCCGCACATCCCTCCGTCATCGCGGACTTCGGCATCTCGAAGGTCATGACGATGACGTCGACCTACGACCACCGGATCATCCAGGGTGCCGAGTCCGGCGCATTCCTCGCCCGCATCGAGGAGCTGCTCACCGGCGCCGACGGCTTCTACGACGCGATCTACCGCGACCTGCGCATCCCCTACGAGCCGGCGCGCTGGACCCGCGACCGCCGCCCCGTGATCCAGGGGATGGGCAAGGACGAGATCGTCGCGCGCGAAGCGGCGATCCTCCAGATGATCAACGCGTACCGGGTGCGCGGCCACCTGCTCGCCGACGTCGACCCGCTCGAGTACAAGGTGCGGCGCCACGCCGAGCTCGACCCGCTCCACTACGGATTCACGATCTGGGACCTCGACCGTCACTTCATCTGCGGCGGCATCTGCGGCGGCAGCATCTCGACGCTGCGCGACACCCTCGAGACCCTGCGTGAGACGTATGCCGGGAAGATCGGTCCGGAGTACATGCACATCAGCGATCCGGAGCAGAAGAAATGGCTCCAGGACGCGATGGAGCCGACCCGCAACAAGCAGCCGCTCGACGGTGCGATCAAGCGCCGGATCCTGATGAAGCTCACCGACGCGGAGGCGTTCGAGAAGTTCCTCCACACGAAGTTCGTCGGCCACAAGCGCTTCTCGCTCGAAGGGGCCGAATCGGTCATCGCCTCGCTCGACTACCTGTTCAACCTCGCGGCAAACGACGGGGCGATCGAAGGGGTCATCGGAATGGCCCACCGCGGCCGGCTCAACGTCCTCGCAAACACGCTCGGCAAATCGTACGAGCAGATCTTCCGCGAGTTCGAGGGCGACCTCGACCCGAACTCCCGCGAGGGCTCGGGTGACGTGAAGTACCACCTCGGTGCCGACGGAATCCACGAATCGCTCTCCGGCGCGACGATGAAGCTCTCGCTCGCGTCGAACCCCAGCCACCTCGAGGCGGTCGATCCGATCGTCGAAGGGATGGTGCGCGCCAAACAGCGGCTCGTCCGCGACGTCGAACGCAAACGGATCATCCCCGTCCTGCTCCACGGCGATGCGGCATTCGCCGGCCAGGGCGTGGTCGCCGAGACTCTCAACCTCTCGCAGTTGAAGGGCTACCGCACCGGCGGCACGATCCACGTCGTCGTCAACAACCAGATCGGCTTCACGACCGACCCGGAAGCGGCCCGCTCGTCGACCTACGCGACCGACGTCGCGAAGATGGTGCAGGCGCCGATCTTCCACGTGAACGGCGACGACCCGGAAGCCTGCGTCCGCGCGATGAAGCTCGCGTACGAGTTCCGCCAGAAGTTCCACAAGGACGTCGTCATCGACCTCATCGCCTATCGCCGGCACGGCCACAACGAAGGCGACGAGCCGTCGCTCACCCAGCCGAAGATGTACAAGTGGATCAAGGACCACCGCTCGGTCCGGAAGATCTACACCGAGCAGCTCCTCCGCAAGGGCGACATCGACCCGCAGGAAGCCGAGGCCTGGCTCGACAAGTTCCAGGCGAAGCTCCAGGAAGCGTTCGAGAGGACCAAGGAGCAGGAGCCGGCCCACTCGAAGCACGACCCGCTCTGGACCGACGAGGAGATCACCGGCTTCCAGAACCAGGCGTCACCCGACACCGCGATCTCGCGCGAGGCGCTGGACAAGATCGGCGAGACGCTGACGTCGATGCCGTCCGACTTCAACGTCCATCCGAAGCTCAAGTCGGTGCTCGCGAAGCGCAAAGCGATGGCCGAAGGGGCGGAGCCGGCGGACTGGGCGTTCGGCGAGCTCGCCGCGTTCGGGTCGCTCGTGCTCGACGGTTTCCGCGTACGCCTCAGCGGCCAGGACAGCGGCCGGGGGACGTTCTCAAACCGACACGCGGCGCTGCACGACTACCTCACCGGCCGGGTCCGCGTCCCGCTGAACGACCTGGCGCAGCCGATCGCCACCGCCCCGGTCGCGGACAACGTGGTCGTCGACAACGCGCTCACGACCACGACCAACGAGCCGCAGGCCACCTCCAGCTTCGCGGTCTACGATTCGCTGCTCTCGGAGTACGGCGTCCTCGGATTCGAGTACGGGTACTCGGTCGCGGACCCGGGCGCACTCGTCTGCTGGGAAGCGCAGTTCGGCGACTTCGTCAACGGCGCGCAGATCATCATCGACCAGTTCCTCTCGAGCGCCGAAGAGAAGTGGGGGCAGCACAGCGGCCTCGTGCTTCTCCTCCCCCACGGCTACGAAGGGCAGGGCCCGGAACACTCCTCGGCGCGGCTCGAGAGGTTCCTCACGCTCTGCGCCGAAGGCAACATGCAGGTGATCTATCCGACCACTCCGGCGCAGTACTTCCACGCCCTTCGCCGTCAGATGCAGAACAACCCGCGCAAGCCGCTGATCGTCATGACGCCGAAATCGCTCCTGCGTCACCCGCAGGCGGTCTCGCCGGTCGACCAGCTCACGTCGGGCCGGTTCGAGCCGGTTCTCGGCGACACGACTGCGAGCACCGAGGCGAAGCGCGTGATCGTGACGTCGGGCAAGGTCTACTACGACCTGCGGAGCGCGCGGGAGAAGAGCGGGGCAAACGTCCCGGTCATCCGGCTCGAGCAGTACTACCCGTTCCCGCAGAAGCTCCTCGCCGACGAGATCGCCCGGTTCACGAATGCGACCGAGGTCGTCTGGGTGCAGGAAGAGCCGCGCAACATGGGCGCCTGGCCGTTCCTCGGCGAGCGCCTGCACACCGTCGCAGGCGGCAGAAAGGTCCTTTACATGGGCCGGCCGGTGGCAGCTGCAC
>JBAQWH010000500.1:0-2977 GCA_049298815.1 Thermoanaerobaculia bacterium
GGTACGTGCCGGCCCAGCGCGCGGCCGGGCCGCGTCATTTCCTCGATCGCTTCGTCGTGGCGACCCAGCGCGATGAGGCTGTCGTGGAGGCACTGAAAGTTTCCGAACTCAGGATCGAGCGCCCTCATCCTGCGGTCGAACGCGACCGCTTCTTCGAAGCGCCGATTCAGGTACAGGTGCCAGCACCGCGCCCTGGTGATCGGCGGCGAGAGCGGATCGAGCTCGTGCGCCAGCTCAATCTCACGCCGGGCCTCGTGAGGATGACCGGTTTCCCAGAGGTAGATCGCGTACCAGGAGTGCGCGGTCGAGTCGCTTGGATTCAGCGTGATCGCGCGCCGGAAGTCGTTGCCCGCAGCCGCGAACTCCCGGAGGTACTGGTGACGCCCCGCACCTCGGACGCTGTACGCCTCCGCCAGCTGCGGGTCGAGCGCGAGCGCACGCTCGACCGCGGCGAATACCAGAGGCTGCCCCTCCTCCGATCTGACCGTGCCGTAACCGACCATCACGCCGTAGGTGCTCGCGAGGCCGATCCATGCCCGGGCAAATCGCGGATCGATCGCAAGCGCCTGCCTGAAATAGTCGAGAGGAAGTGCCACCTTCGACGGCCCGCGCCGATTCCACGCATACAGTCCCTTCATGTACAGGTCGTAGGCTTCCGGGCTGGTGGTGAGCGGCGTATCGATCCGGGCGAGCTCCGTCGCGCGCAGTCGCGGCCGTAGCCGCCTCGCGAGGTCCCCGGCGATCGCACGCTGCATCGACGCGATGCCGTCGCCGGTCCCTTCATAGCGGCGACTCCACACCTGCGCGCCGTCCGCCGTGTCGATCAGCTCGACGTTGATCGTGACCGTCTCGCCCACCCGGTTGAACCTTCCGGCGACGACGGCGGGGACATCGAGCTCACGACCCGCGCGCCGCGGATCCGACTCGGCGTCTTTCAGCGCGAATACCGTGCTGCGCGCGATGACCCGCAGGTCGGCAATGTTCGACAGGCTGTTGATCACTCCTTCCGTCACGGCCTCACTGACGTGTGCCGTCGCTGCGTCCGCGTTGGAGAACGGGAGCACGGCGACCGACGTGACCGGCGACTCTGACGACGCGGAACTCCGCAGGATCAGGAACGCGGAGGTCGTGATCACCAAGGCTGCGAGCAACAGGGACAAGATCCGCGAGCGCTTCGTGCCGACTGCCGACTCGCCGGCGGCCACTGCTGACGGCCGGTCGTCGCGCCATTCGACAGCACCGATGAACCGATACCCATGGCGGGCAACCGTCTCGATCCATCGAGGGGCCTCAGCGGAGTCGTCGAGCGCCGTCCGGAGTTTCCTGACAGCCGTGTTCAGACTGTGGTCGAAATCGACGAACGTGTCGGCGGGCCAGAGCCGCTCCCTGAGCTGCTCGCGTGGGACCAGCCGCCCGGCGTTCTCCAGCAGGATCGTCAGCAGACGCGCAGGCTGCTCCTGCAACTTCACCTGCGTACCGTCGCGGTATAGATCGCCTGCGCTCGAGCAGTCGAATTCGAATGGGCCGAACAGCGCCCGCGACCTCCCTGCGTCCGCGCCCTCAATCGTCCGACTCATCAACGGGTGGCTGCCAGTTGATCACCAGATCATCGGTGGATCATCGCCGGTGCATCGATCGGTAACGTCGCTCTCGCGACGTTGCCGCCATGCGAACAATGACAGCGGCGCTGTTTCTCATCCTACTCCCGTCTGTCGGCTCCGGCGAGGTGCAGGTCGGCCGACCGCACGTCCATCTCACCCACTCGGGCAGGTATCTCGAGGAAGTCTGCGGGTGGCCTGCAGTGCGCGCGTGCACGCGCTTCGTCGCGTTCCGGTTCGAAGCTTCGTGCAGGCCGTCCGGCGAAGGCGCGCAAATGTCGGCCGTGGCAACCTTCACCCCCTGGATTTTCCTGCGGGACCGCGACGCACTGCGTCACGAGAACGATCACATTCGCGACCTGCGCGAGGCACTGACCGACTATACCGAGGGGCTGGAGAGGCGGAACTTCCGGGCCGTTACTGACTGCGAGGCGTTCGCAGCTGCCGAGATCCGGACGTTCCGCACGACGTTCGCGTCCTTCGCCGCCGCCTCACGGTTCCTGCGCGATCCGCACGACGTCGCAGTCGCGCAGTCAGACCCGAACCTCCGGAGGTAGTCGCCCAAAAGCTCAAGCTCAAAGCATGGGGCAACACCTTTGATCAAAGCTCAAGCTGACCAATAACCTGAGGGGCCACACCTTTGATCCGCGCTGCGACGAGCGCTAGTCAGCGGCGGTTAACCGCCTGTCGGCATGAGGTGTGCCGTGAGCACCGCGACTGCTGAGCACTCCATCCCACTCCCGACGGGCCAGTAAGCGGCGCGGCAGGAATCTCGCCGCCACGTCGATTCGCCGGTTCGGATGGTCTGTGGCGGCATACGTCCTGATGTCCAACCACTTCCACCTCATCATCGAGACGCCCGAGCCTAACCTCTCGCCGTGATAGAGCGCGCCGGGGAACTCGATGCGAAGGGGTCTGGCCATAGCGAGGCCAGCATCCCTCGGTCGCGAGCAGTCGCCGAGGATTCCGCCGCGCGTAGCGAAGAACCTCCTCGGAATGGAAATAAACTCGCTGTGTGTCCACCGGCGTTGGTGCGCCAGGATCCGCCGTGAGGAACAAACCTGTGGCGCCATCCCGCTCTGTCGAGGGAAGACCGAAGATGTGTCCCCATCGCTCGCCATCGCCACAGGTTCGGGAAGAAACGAAGCTGTGGCCCCATCGCTCCCCATCTGGCCCCATCGCTCCCCATCGCTCCCCAGAAGCGAAGCCGCCTAATCCCGTCGCTGCGTCTCGAGGTCGACGGCGCCGTTCGCGGTCGGGCCTGAGCCGTCGGCACGCACGGATCGCACCTTCGCCGGCCGATCGAGGATCCTGACGAAGACCCGCTCGACACCGCCCGCCGTCGCATCCGGCCGTCCATACGCGACGGCCACTTCGCC
>JBAQWH010000501.1:0-5700 GCA_049298815.1 Thermoanaerobaculia bacterium
GATCAGTTCTGCTCCGAACTGATCGGACAGGTCGCAGGCGAAGCGCGCCGCGTTCCGCGAGGCATCCGAGCCGTCGATCGCGCAGACGATCCGGCCGAACACCGCGTTCGCCGAGATCTCCGGCACCACCAGGACGGGGCGCCCTGCGGTCCGAAGCACGGTCTCCGCGACCGATCCGTCGAGGAACCGCCGAAGTCCGCGGCGGCTGTGGGTTCCCATCACGATGAGATCCGCGCTGGAGCGGCTCGCCGCGCGGACGATCGCGTGCGCGGGACTCTCACCCGCAACGGCGACCTGGGGATCGACGGCGGCCTGCCCATTCAGCAGTGGGGCATCTTCGCGATCCGGCGCGCTGCCGGAGCCGCTGAACATCGAGTCGTACGTCTCGAGGGTCAGCGACTCGTCGACGTAGAGCGCAGTGATCCCGGCACCGAAGCGCTCCGCCAGCAACCGCGCGACGCGCAGGGCGGGCCGCGACGAGTCGCCCAGATCGACCGGTGCGAGGATCTGCCTGATCTCGAGGTTCATTCTTCCTCCACTCGGCGAACAGCATGCCCCACGAACCAGAAAACGGAGGCGATGCACGGCACTCGCAGGGCCGTTCGCCCAAACACCATTTCCGGCCCGGTGTCTCCCAGGCGAGGTACGACGGCGCACCGGGATTCTCCGGGCGCGGTACGCGCGACGTGTGACAGAGTCTCACCAGTCCTCGTGATGGCCGTGGCGGTCAAAATGCGGCTGACGCGCGGGTGCGGCCCAGACAAAAAAGGCGGGAATCCGTTACCATCGCCCCATGCCAGACCGAACGGCCACGATTCTCGTCCTCGAAGACGACATGGTGACCCGCCGTCTGCTCGAAGCGACCTTGTCGACGGAAGGTTTTACAGTCGAGTCGTACGGTACGCTCGCGCACGCCACCGCGGCCGCGCAGCGGCGCGAGTTCGACCTCTACCTTCTCGACATCATGCTTCCGGACGGGAGCGGGCTGGACTTCTGCTCGATGCTCCGCACCCGTACGCGGAAGCCGATCGTCATGATCACGGTCAAGGGGGACACGAGCGACATCGTCCGCGGTCTCGAGCTCGGGGCGGATGACTACATCCTGAAGCCCTTCCAACTGCCCGAGATCGTGGCCCGGGTGCGTGCGCAGCTGCGTCGCGCCGGCCCGCTGAGCGACCAGTCGACCGAGACGACGGTCCGCGTCGGCGACCTCGTGGTCGACCGCGGTTCGCGCGATGCCTTCATCGGCGGGAAGCGGGCGAACCTGAGCCCACGCGAGTTCGAGCTCCTCGACTACCTGGCGGGAAGGGCCGGCCGCAGCGTCACGAAGGAAGCAGTGATGGGGGCGATCTGGGGCGACGAAGACGACGTCTCCGAGAAGATCCTCGCGGTTTACGTCCATCGGCTCCGCTGCAAGATCGAGAGCGATCCCGAGGAGCCCCGCTACGTTCAGACGGTCCGAGGGTATGGCTACCGTCTCTCGCGCGACTGAATCCCCCGTTCGGGTGTTACCGTCCCTTAATCCCCAGGGTTTAACTTGCTTCCCGTGCCCGAAGGTCGTGCGGTGACCCGCCTCCCGGTCGAAGTTCTCGTCACCCCGGCGCATCGGTGGGGCAGCGGTGAGCGTGCCCGGTTTCTGGAGCCCGCCTGATGCCGGCGGCTCCGCTCCCGCCCGACGAGGGCGAACGCCTGGCGGACCTGCAGGCGTACGACATCCTCGACACACCACCCGAAAAAGAGTTCGACGACCTCACGCGTCTCGCGTCGGTCATTCTCGGTACGCCGATCGCGCTGATCAGCCTGGTCGACAGCAACCGCCAGTGGTTCAAATCGTGTGTGGGACTCGAAGCGACCGAGATGTCGCGCGACGTCGCTTTCTGCGCGTACGGCGTCCTGGCCGACGAGCCGCTCATCGTCGAGGATGCCACTCGCGATCCGCGCTTTTCCGACAACCCGCTCGTCACGGGCCCTCCGCACATCCGGTTCTACGCCGGCGCACCGCTGATCTCGCCGCGCGGACGTCGCGTCGGGACGCTCTGCGTCGTCGACATGAAGCCGCGCACGGTCAGCCCGGAGCAGGTCCTGGCGCTCCGCCGGCTGGCGGGTGCGGTCGTTGGAAGGCTCGAGCTCCGGCAGAAGGTCGAGCGGCTGCAGCGTGCAAACGAAGCGCGGGAGCGCGCCGAGACCCTTCTGCGCGACGCCGCGTCGATCTCGCGATCCTCTCTGCGGAGACGCGCCGCCCGCGAGCAGGGCCACACCTGGTGGCCGGTCGCTGCCGTCGTCATCGCCAGTCTGCTGCTCACGCTCCTCGGAACCTGGGTCGCGGGACGGTATGCAGACAACAGCGAGCAGCATCGCTTCCTCTCGAGCTCCGAACAGCTCCGGCTGCTGATCGCCCACCGCGTCCACGAGTACGCGCTCCTGCTGCGGTCGGGAGCGGGGTTCCTCGACGCACGCGGAGAAGTGACGAACGAGGAGTGGAAGCGGTTCGCCGACCGGGTTGCAGGCGACGACCGCTACGGCGGGCTGTCTGGGATCGGATTCATCGACCCCGTTCCGAGCGAGCGTCTTGGTGAGTATCTATCCGCGGTGCGGGCGCAGGACCCGACGTTTACCGTGCGACCTGAGGGCAATCGGGCCGACTATTACCTGATCCGGACGGTCGAGCCGCGAAGCCGCAATTCCGAGGCGGTCGGGTTCGACGTCGGCTCCGAGCCGAACCGGCGCCGCGCGGCCGACCAGGCGCGCGACACCGGCACTCCTCGAATTTCGCGGCGGATCGTGCTCATCCAGTTCGAGCAGGAGAGTGAAGGCTTCCTGCTGTTCGTGCCGGTCTATCGCACCGGGATGCCGCTCGGCAGCGTCGAGGAGCGGCGTGCGGCGTTCGTCCGGTGGGTCTACGCGCCGCTGCGCGTCGTCGATCTCCTGCGCGCCATCCCGGTCCCCGAGGGGTTGGACCTCCGCGTGTCCGATGCGAAGCCGGGAGTCGAGACGCTGCTGTATCGGAGTCCCGGCTGGACCGACGGGCCGGTGCGCCATCGGACGTCGGACATCATCACGGTCTTCGGCCGTCCCTGGACGGTGGAAACGCAGGCGGTGCGAGGGTACGCGGTTCCGCGTCGTGAGCAGCAGATTGCGCTCGTGTCCGGACTGGTCGTCACGATGATCCTCGCGTTCCTCGTGCTCGCGCTGACTTCGACCCGGAGAAAGGCGCTCGCGATTGCCGAGAGGATGACGGTCGCCCTCCGCGAGAGCGAGTCGCGCGTCCGGTCGATCGTCGATCACGTCGCCGACGCGCTCGTCACCTTCCCGGCCGACGGCAAAGTCGAGTCGTTCAACATCGCCGCGGAGAGGGTGTTCGGATACAAGCCGTCCGAGATCGTCGGGAAGAACATCAGCTCGCTCATCCCGGCGATCGACACCGCCCCGCGCGACGGCGAGATGATCCGCACGAACGGCATCAGGAAGGACGGGACGACAATCTCCGTCGAGCTCGCGGTCAGCGACATCGAGGAGAAGGGGGGCCGCGTCGCGGTCGCCGTCGTTCGCGACATCTCCGAGCGGGCCGCGACCGAGCGCCTGGTCCGCGAGAGCGAGCAGCGCCTCAAGCACATCGTCGACACCGCCGTCGACATCATTTACCGGACCGATGCGCAGGGCCGTTTCGTCTTCGTGAACGCTCCGGCCGAGAAGATCCTCGGCTATCCGCTCAAGGAGATCGTCGGCCGCGTCTACCTCGAGCTGATCCGCGCCGACCACAGACAGGGGGCCCTGGACTTCTACCGCAAACAGATGAGGGAAGGGATCTCGACGACGTACTTCGAGTTCCCGGTCGTCACCGGCTCCGGCGAAGAGGTGTGGATCGGCCAGAACGTGCAGCCGATCGTCAGCGACGGACAGGTCACTGGGTTCCACGCGGTCGCACGCGACATCACGACGCGCCGCGCAGCCGAGGAAGAGCTGCGGCACCAGCTTTCGTACATCCGCGCGATCATGCGCAGCCTCGGAGAGGGAGTCTGCACCACCGACGACGAGGGGCGGATCACCCACATGAACCCGGCCGCCGAAGCGATGATCGGCGTCCGGAGCGAAGAGGCGTTCGGCCGCTATTGCCATACGGTCCTCGGACTCCGGCAGAGCGATGGAACCCTGGTCGAGGCCGAGGACTCGCCGCTCGTCTCGGTCCTGGAGGGAGGCGACAGCGTCAACCTCGACGACCATCTGATCACCCGCGGCGACGGAACGACGCTCGCTGCTTTCTGCACCGCTTCCCCGATCCTCGACGGCGGTCAGGTGATCGGCTCGGTGATCGCCTTCCACGACATCACCGAGAGGAAGAGGCTCGAGAACGTGCTCGCCAGTGCGCGCGATGCGGCGGTCGCCTCCGCCCGGCTCAAGTCCGAGTTCCTCGCGAACATGAGCCACGAGATCCGGACCCCGATGAACGGCATCATGGGGATGCTCGAGATCCTCCTCGACACCAAGCTCGAGGTCGAGCAGCGGGACCTCGCCTTGACGGCGCGCAGCAGCGCGGCGTCCCTGCTCGCGATCATCAACGACATCCTCGACTTTTCGAAGATCGAGGCTGGCAAGCTGACGTTCGACATCCACGCATTCGACATCGCCGAGTCGGTCGAGTCGGTGGTCGAGCTCCTCCGCGCCGATGCGCGGAAGAAGGGCCTCGAGATCGCGAGCCTCGTCTACGGCGACGTGCCGCGCACGCTCCGCGGCGACGCCGGACGGCTCCGGCAGGTGCTCACGAACCTCATCGGCAACGCGGTCAAGTTCACCGAGGAAGGCGAGATCGTCGTCCGCGTGAAGAAGCTGGCGGAGACCGACGGCCGCGTCACTCTGCGATTCACGGTGACCGACACCGGTGTCGGCATCGACGCGGCGACGCGCCAGCGCCTGTTCAACGCCTTCACGCAGGCCGACGGGTCGATGACGCGCCGCCACGGCGGCACCGGCCTCGGGCTCGCGATCAGCAAACAACTCGTCGGGATGATGAACGGCTCGATCGGCGTCGACAGCGAAGTCGGCCGGGGATCGACTTTCTGGTTCACCGCCGAGTTCGACGTCCAGGTGCAGCCGGCGGCTGGAGCAGCTCCCATCGAGGTGGTGACGACGCCGGTTCCGGTCGAGGTGCGGAAGCGCGGACGGGTGCTCGTCGCCGAAGACAACGCGGTGAACCGCAAGGTGGCGCTCGCGCAACTCGGCAAGCTGGGATACGAAGCAGACGCCGTCGGCAACGGTCTGCAGGCTCTGAAGGCGATCGAGGAAGCGGAGTACGAGATCGTCCTCATGGACTGCCAGATGCCCGAGATGGATGGCTACGAGGCGACGCGCGTCATCAGGAGCCGCGAGAACGGCCGGAAACGGCTGCGCATCGTCGCGATGACGGCGCACGCGATGGACGGCGACCGGGAACGGTGCCTCGCAGTCGGAATGGACGACTACGTGTCGAAGCCGATCGACGTGAGGGCGCTCGGCGAGGCGCTCGAACGGGTTGGTGTGCGCGCCGACGTGCAGCCCACTCCGGCCGAAGCGGAGGCCGAGAGTCATTCGGCGGCCCTCGACGCTTCTCGCCTCGCTGCAATCCGTACGCTGGTCGGCGGCGCGGCTCTCGTCGATGACGTGATCGACCTTCTCCTCGCGGACACGCCGCCGCGGATCACGGCGCTCCGGCAGAGCTTCGAGCGC
>JBAQWH010000502.1:0-1656 GCA_049298815.1 Thermoanaerobaculia bacterium
GCTTTGACTACCGCGCGAAGGAAAGCGGCGCCTGCGGGCGCCGCACTCCAAATCAGTCCGACAGTACCTGCACCTCAGGGATGTTGCGGTACTTCTCGGCGAAGTCGAGGCCGTAGCCGATGACGAACTGCGGCTCGATGGCGAAGCCGACGTAATCGGGAGTGAACGGCACCTTCCGCGCCTTCGGCTTGTCGAGGAACGCGGCGGTCTTCACCGCCACGGCGCCGCGGCTCTGGATGTACTTGTGCACCTCGCGGATCGACAGGCCGCTGTCGATGATGTCCTCGACGATGAGGACCGCCTTGCCGTGCATGTCGAGCTGGGGTTCCTTGAGGATCGTCACCACGCCCGAGGAGAACTTCTGGTTGCCGTAGCTGGAGATCTGGATGAAGTCGATGGCCACGTCGAGCGACATGTTCCGCACGAGGTCTGCGCAGAAGAACATTGCGCCCTTGAGGACGCAGAGGGCGATGACTTCGGTCCCGGCGAGATCGGCGCTGATCTGCCTGCCCAATTCGGCGACCCGGGTGTCGATCTGTTCGCGGCTGTAGAGGGTGGTCTGTGCCATGGGCGCGAGATGATAACAGGAGAGGAGTGAGGCGAAGGACGGCTTCGGCCCGCCCGCCCTCGCGTGTCATCCTGAACCGCCGATGCCCCGGAGGGGCTGAGGACGGTGAAGGACCCCGAGGTTCAGTGCAGGGGTGGGGAGGTGGGGCACACGTTTCCCCCCTCAGCCCGCCCGCCCAGATGCACGGGATCCTTCGCCGCGCTTCGCTCCGTCGTCGCTCCGCCGGCTCAGGATGACACTGAGAGTTGCGCTCCGGAGCCTGTCCTCAGCCGATACAATTCCGGGCCGTCATGAAGCTCTATCGCTATCTGCATCGCGGCCGCATCCTGCAGTCCTCCGAGCTCCCCGAGGACGCCGTCCTCCTTCCCTCCGTCACCCCTTCGAAACTCGTCTGCGTCGGGCGCAACTACGCCGACCATGCGAAGGAGCTCGGCAACGACGTGCCGTCCGAGCCGATCCTCTTCCTCAAGCCGCCGACCACGCTCCTTGCGCCGAACGGGACGATCGTCCGGCCCAGGCAGTCGCAACAGGTCGAATACGAAGGCGAGCTCGTCATCGTCATCGGACGCGAGGCGAAGGACGTCCCTCAGGCCCGCTGGCGCGACTACGTCCTCGGCTTCACCTGCGCGAACGACGTCACCGCGCGCGACCTCCAGAAGAAGGACGTCCAGTTCACGAGGGGGAAGAGCTTCGACACCTTCGCGCCGATCGGCCCGTGCATCGAGACCGACCTCGACGTCTCCGACCTGCGGCTCACCACGCGCGTGAACGGCGCCCTCAAGCAGGACTGCTCGACGAAGCTGATGATCTTCCCTCCCTCGTTCCTCATCGAGTTCATCAGCTCGATCATGACCCTGCTGCCGGGAGACGTGATCCTCACCGGGACGCCGGCGGGCGTCGGCCCGCTGCAGGCGGGCGACCAGGTCGACGTCTCGATCGAAGGCATCGGGGTGCTCCGGAACGTCGTGGCCTGACCATGATCCTGTGGCGCGACGAGCTGCTCCGGCGATTTCCGGCGCTCGCCGTGCTTCCACCCGGCTGCTTCGTCGTCGGCGGCGCGATCCGGGACCTCATCCTCGGCCGCGAGC
>JBAQWH010000503.1:0-4123 GCA_049298815.1 Thermoanaerobaculia bacterium
GTGACGTGCAATCGCGGGGTGCACGACGCAGCGCCGGTCGGGCTCGACACGGCCGAAGATCGCGATGACCGCACTGGCGGCCGCGTCGGACGAGGACTGCGCGAGCGCACTGCAGGCCTCGGCCAGGTGCTCCGGCACCTCTCCCCTCAACACTGCGTCGGCCACCTCACGCGCCGCGGCGCTGCCGGGATAGCGGGCGGCGAGCTGCAACCCCCACTCGCGCTGCACCCCGAAACGCTCGAGCAGGAGCGAGGTCAGGTCCGATCGCTGCGAGAGACAGGCAGGGAGCTGCGAGGACGCGTCGGCGGACTGTGCGAGCACCTCCAGGGAGGCCCGTTCGTGAGAGATCGAGCCGGAGGCAAGGAGCAGCGTTGCGGCGGCTGCGCGCAGCGAAGCGCCAGGCTCGTTGAGCTGCCGGACGACCGACGCCTCGAGCTCGCGGTCGAGGAAGAACCGCTCCGGGAGCTGCACCATGACCGACGCGAGGAGCGAGAGGTAGCGCTCTCCGTCGACGCTCGCCTCACGGGGCCGCCAGTGAGCGGCGAGGGTGCGGAAGCTGTCGGCGCTGCCGATGTGCGCGATCGCCTCCGAGGCGAAGGTCTCGAGGAACTCGTCCGCCAGAAGGGGCTCGAGCAGAGGCAGGGCCGAGGGATCGCCGATGTCGCCGAGGGCCTGGATCGCGGCGATCTGCAGCCAGACGTCCGCATCGAGGAATCGGGCGAGATTCCTGACGACGGAGGGATCGTGGTGATGACCGAGGCCGACGATCGCCGCCTGCACCACGTTGGTGTCGCCGTGGTCGAGGAGTGTCTTGAGGGCCGCCACGCCGCGCGGGTCGCGGTAATGGTCGATGAGCAGGGCCGCCTGGAGCGCGACGTCGGAATCGGTGTCGAAGGCGAGCTGCCGCACGAGTGAGAACGCGCGCCCGCCTCGAAGCTTGAGGATCTCGAGCCCCGCGTTCCTGACGACGTCGTCGGCGCCCTCGCGCAGCCACGACACGAGCAGGTCGTCCGGGAGGACGTCGGCGCCGAGGCGGAGTGCCCGCCGGCGGATCGCCGGGCTCGTCGAACGGACGAGCTCCGCGACCGCCTCGACCCGCTCCCACTCCGAGAAGCCCGGAAGGCTGCAGAGGAGCCGGACCGACTCGTCCCAGCTGGATGCTGCACTCTGAGCGACGGTTCGCATGGCCGGCCCCATCAGATGACGAACTGCTCCGAGAGGCGCTGCATCCGCTCGGCTTCCTTCGCGAGGCCGATGGTCGCCTTCGACAGCTGCTCGGTGGCGGTGAGGTTCTGCTGGCCAACCTGCGCGATCTGCTCGACCGCGCGGACGACCATGTCGCCGCCCTTCTTCTGCTCGGACGTCGCGTCGGCGACCTGCTGGGTCTGCCGGTTCATCGTCTCGACGGCTTTCATGATCTCCCTCGCGCCGTTCGCCTGCTCCTTCGCGGCGGTCGCGAGCTGCCGCGTGACGTTCTGCATGTTGTTCGACGTGCGCAGGATCTGCGCGGCGCCGGCGCTCTGTTCCTGCGCGGCGCCGTAAACCTCGGCGACGAGCGTCGAGCTGTTGCTGACCGAGTCGACGATCTCCTTGAGGACGCTGCGGGTGAGATCGACCGCCTGGCTGACGTCACGCTGCACGGTCTGCACGAAGTTCGAGATCTCGCGCGTCGAGCTCATCGACCGCTCGGCAAGGCGCTTGACCTCTTCGGCGACCACCGCGAAGCCCTTCCCTGCGTCCCCGGCCCGCGCCGCTTCGATGGCGGCGTTCAGCGCGAGGAGGTTCGTCTGGTCGGCGATCTCCTCGATGATCCGCACGATCTTGCCGATGTCCTTGCTGCTCGTGCCGATGCCGTTGATCACATTCGAGAGCTCCGTGCCGCCTTCCTGCGCGACCCGTGCGGCGCTCTTCGACGCCTCGTCGACGACCTTGACCTTGCTGGCAACCGACCGGATCGATGCGGTCATCTGGTCGATCGTGGCGCTGGTCTCCTCGACCGACGAGAGCAGCGAGTCGGCGTTCTTCGCGACCTGCTCGACCGAGGCCCCCATCTCCTGGATCGAGGACGACGTCTCGTCGACGTTCGCCGCGAGGCTCTGTGCGGAGCGCGCAACCTGGTCGATCTGCGCCGCCATCTCGACCATCGTCGATGAGGTCTGGTCCGTCGCCGACGACTGGTTCTCGGCCCCCTTCGCGATCTGGATCGACGACGCGGAGATCTCGTCGGCCGAGGTCGCGACCAGGGACGAAGACTGCTTGAGCTGACCGATCAGAGTTCTCTGCGCCTCGACCGTGGCGATCAGCCGCCTGGCGAGGTGCCCGAGCTCGTCCTTCCGCACGACGTCGAGGTCCGGGATCGTCAGGTGCCCTTCCGCGAGGCGATCGACCGCTCCCGCAACGGCGCCGATCGGCGTCGTGATCACCTTCGCAAGGAGGAAGCCGATGCCCAGGGCGAACACGACGGAGATGGCGACGATCACGATGAAGAACCGGGTCGCGCGACCAGCGACTGCCATCGTCGTCTGCGCGTGCTCCAGGCCGTGGCCGTTGAAGCCCTCACCCAGTTGATCGAACAAGGCGCAGTTCCTGGCCGCAGCGTCCTTGTTCTGTACCTCGATCATCGCGGCGAGCGCGAAGGCGCGACGCTCCTCGACCGGCCGGGTCTCGTCCTCGAGCACCTTCCGCAGAGCGGCCACTTCGGTGCGGACCGCAGCCGCGTTCGTCACGAGCTGCTGCCACGGGCCCTTCTCGTTTTCCGCAAGGTCGCCGTTGCCGATCTCCCGAAGCAGGCGGTCGAGCTCGTTGATGTCGGAGTCGAACACCGTCGAGAAGTGCACATAACGGTCTGTCCCGGTCGCCGCGATCATCTCGAACCGAGAGAGCCGCGAGTGGTGGTACCGCGTGTCGGCGAGCGAGAGGGTCCTCAACGGCTTCATCTCGTCGCGGTAAAGCGACATGGTCTCCGTCGAGATCTCCTTCATCGTCTGGGAGCCCTGCAGGCCGATGTACCCGACGACCGCCGCGATCAGAAGGAACGAGGTGATCAGTTTCGTCCGTACGGACATGTCCATGAACCACTGCATGACAAATCTCCTTTGCGATGCGATGCGTCGCGTCAACTCTTGGCGATGAGAAGGACCCGGTCGACGTCGAGCAGGATCACGAGCGCGTCTTCCAGGTGATAGACGCCGACGATGTAGTCCGACTGCGCGGTCATCACGTCGGGCGGAGGCGGCTCGACGGCGAGCCGGTCGAGGCGGAGCACCTGCTGGACGGCGTCGACGAGGAGGCCGAGCAGCCGACCCCTCGACGTGACGACGAGGATCCGCGCGGTCTCGCCGACCGGCGCTTCGATCCCCCCGAGACGGACGCGGAGGTCGACCACCGGCAACACGCGTCCGCGCATGTTCGTAACTCCGCGGACGGTCGGCGGTGCATGCGGAACCCGCGTGATCGCGGAGACCCGGAGGATCTCGATCACGTGCGTGACCGGAAGACCGAAGGTCTCCCCTTCGACGAGGAACGTCACCCACGTTTCCAGTTTCTGAGCGGACTTCTGATCGACCGGCTGGTCGGCGACGATCGCGTCGGCGAACTGGTAGAGATGGTCGGCGGCGGCCGTGTCGATCACGCCGTCGAGCTCCTGCCGCAGCACGTCTTCTGCGAGCCCCTGCGGGGGCAGCACCGTGCCGCCTGATTTGCTGCTCATGCCTGTACCTCCTGGGTTTCGGGATCTGGTTGCCCGACGCGGGGACTCATCGTGACGAGTCCTTTGGGATCGAGGATCAGGACGACGCGGCCGTCGCCGAGGATCGTCGCACCGGAGATGCCGGCGGGCGTCCCGACGGATGAGTCGAGGGCCTTCACGACGATCTCGCGGATGCCGGTGACCTCATCGACGATGACGCCACGGCGGCGGTTGTCGGCTTCGATGACCGCGACGTAGCCACGGTCGCGCAGTGCGGATGCGCTCCCATTGACCACGCCGAGGTCGATCAGCGGGAGCACCCGGCCACGCCAGGTGAAGACGCCCGCGTTGTTCATCTGGTGGCCGTCGCCGGGAGCGAAGTGGATGGTCTCGATGATGGAGGTGAGCGGAAGTGCGTACTCCTCGGCGTCGACC
>JBAQWH010000504.1:0-3608 GCA_049298815.1 Thermoanaerobaculia bacterium
CGGCTACCGCGTCTCGTGGCAGACATCGCTCGGCGGTGTCCAGAAGGAGTTGTTCGAGGAGAACCGGAACGTCTGGAGCGGCGACCACTGCTCGGTCGATCCGGAAGTCGTGAAGGGGATCTTCTT
This sequence comes from Thermoanaerobaculia bacterium, assembly GCA_049298815.1. Taxonomy (GTDB): domain Bacteria; phylum Acidobacteriota; class Thermoanaerobaculia; order Gp7-AA8; family Gp7-AA8; genus JBAQWH01. The sequence goes on from JBAQWH010000504.1 coordinate 127, forward strand.
CTACAACAGGAAACTGCAGGTCGCGCGGGACCCCTACATCGGCGACATTTATCCGACCGTGCTCGGACTGCTCGGCGTGAAGGCGCCCTATGAGCTCGACGGAGTGGAGTTGAGGTAGCGCGAGCTGCCGCGAAAGAACGAATGGACTACAAGCACCTCCTGACGCAGGTCGAAAAAACACTCGAGCAGATCGACGCAGCCGCTTCCGATACGCACACGATCCAGAAGATTGCAGAGACGATCGCGTTGAACTTCCGGGAACAGCTCGGCATCACGGGCGGACGGATCTACGACACGCGCGATGACGCCTACGAGCTCGTCGCCCAGTTCGGCCAGACGGCGTCCCCGGCGGCACTCGGGATCGTCGTGCCGCGCGATTACAAGCCGATCGAGCTGGTGCTCGAGAACGGCATCGTCGTCATGGACCCGAACGACCCGGGAATCGACCCGGTGCTCGAACAGAAGCTCGGCGCCCGGCGCTTCTGTGCGATCGCGGCTGCGGACGAGGAGTACATCATCAGCTTCAACGTCTCGGACGAGCTGGGGCGGGACGACATCCTCTTCTCGCTCAACCTCGTGCGCTACGCGATCAACCAGAAGATCCGCGCGGCGCGGTTCGAGTCGCTGATCGTCGAGGCTCAGCGCATCCAGCAGTCGATCCTGCCGCAACGCGTCCCGCAGTACGCCGGCTACGACATCTGGGGCAAGACCGTCCCGGCCGAGATCGTGAGCGGCGACTTCTACGACTTCATCCCGCTCTCGGAGAACATCCTGGGGATCGCGGTCGCCGACGGTTCAGGTCACGGGCTGCCGGCCGCTCTCATCGTCCGCGACATCTACATGGGGCTGCGGATGGCGACCGACCGCGACTTCAAGATCGTCCGGACACTCGAGAAGCTGAACCGCATCATCCATCGCAGCCGGCTGACCACCAAGTTCGTCTCGCTCTTCTACGGCGAGCTCGAGACCGGCGGGATGTTCATCTACTGCAATGCAGGTCACAACCCGCCGTTCCTGCTGAAGGGGAATCGCGTCGAGTACCTCCGCAACGGCGGGCCTGTGCTCGGCCCGACCCCTGACGCGACGTTCCAGCGGGGCTTCTCGCAGCTCGAGCCGGGAGACCTGATCTGCCTCTACTCCGACGGGATGATCGAGGCGCACGACCACCACGACCGCGAGTTCGGAATCGACCGCCTTCTGCGAATCGTGAAGTCGAACCGCACCCGCAGCGCCCAGGAGATCGGCCAGGAGGCCCTCGCCCGAGTCGCGAAGTGGGGGAGAGACGGCGAAGACGACAGGACGATCGTCATCGTCAAGGCTGTGTAGGTTAGAGTTCGGATCATGGCTGACACGCTCTACTTCAATGGCCGATTCACCACGACCGACGAGCGCGTGCTGAGCGTCGAGGACCGCGGGTTCCTCTTCGGGGACGGCGTGTACGAAGTCTTCAAGTTCCTGCAGCGGCGCCCTGTGTTCCTCGCAGAGCACTACCAGCGGATGAAGACCGGGCTGACGGAGATCGAGATCCCGCTGCCCTGGGACGAGCAGCAGTTCCGCTCGACGGTCGAAGAACTGCTCGCGCGGACGTCGTTCGTCGACGGCATCGTCTACGTCGAGGTCTCACGCGGCGAAGGCGAGCGTTCCCATGTCTGGAAGGACGGCATGCAGCCGACCGCGATCGCCTATTCGCGCCGCTTCAACTTCCCCGATGCAGCGCGCAAGGAGAGCGGCATCCGAGTCATCACGACCAGGGATCTCCGGTGGCGCTCCTGCAACGTGAAATCGGTCAACCTCCTCGGCAACGTGCTCGCCAAGAAGAAGGCGTCGCGGGAAGGGGCCGACGAGGCGCTCCTCCTCGGCGATGGGATCGTCCGTGAAGGTGCCGCGTCGAACTTCTTCGCGATCCGGAACGGCCACATCGTCACGCACCCGCTCGACGAGCACATCCTGCCCGGCGTCATCCGCGACCGCGTCCTCGACCTCGCCCTCGCTGCGCGGATCAGGGTCGACGAACGACCTCTCCGCGAGCCGGAGCTGTGGGAGCTCGACGAGGCGTTCATCACGAGTACTACGCAGGGCGTGATGCCGATCGTCTCGATCGACGGCCGTCCGGTAGGAAAGGGACTGAGGGGTTCGATCACCGCAAGGCTTCAGGCCGGGATCGACGAGCTGGAAGGACGAGAGCTCGGCTGAACGGAGGCAGGGACTAGGGGATTGCAGCGTGCTGACGGAGGCCGACACGCAGTCGCGGCATTCGAACGCCGCGGTTCCGCAGGGAGTTGACTGCGAGCCACAGGCCTACAGTGACGACGACCAGCAGCATCACCTGTAGCCCACGATCGAGCAGACCGGCGGCACCCCAGGTATCGAGTGTCAACCAGCAGAGAAGGACGATCCCTGAAACGACGTACAGGAACCCGGCGAACGCCAGCGTCCAGTTCGCCCACTTCGACTTGATGACGACCCAGAGCATTGGAGTCTCCTGAAAGTTGTGAGGAAAGATACCAAATTGTAACCGATCGACTTCAGATAACAATCGCCGCGATGGGTGATCTTTGCCTGGCAGGACCAAATTGGTAGGTCCTTTCCTCCGTTGCGGGGTCGCTGACAAGCCGTCCTATGATCACGCGATGGTTCATCGACCCCTCCTCGACGTCCTCGCCTCCCTGTTTCCCGACTCCTCGAGAACGACCCTCCGGCAGATGCTGCAGGCCGGTCGCGTGCGGGTGAACGGGGTCATCGAAAAGAACGCGAAATGCGAAGTCGGCGGCGAGGACATCGTCGACGTGGGCCAGAAGACGGCGGCTGTGCCCTCGCTGCCTCCGGGACTCTCCATCCTTCACGAGGACGACGACGTGATCGTGGTGCTCAAGGCGAACGGTCTCCTCACCGTCGCGACGCCCAGAGAGCGCGAGACGACCGCGCAGGCGCACCTGAACGCCTACCTCAAAGAAAAGCGGGGCGATCGCATCCACGTCGTCCACCGCCTCGACCGGGAGACGTCCGGCGTGCTGGTGTTCGCGAAGAGCTTCGAGGCGCGCGAGACGCTCAAGGAACAGTTCGCGGCGCATGACGTCGAACGGATCTACGTCGCCGTCGTCGAGGGTGAACTGGAGCCGCCGGAGGGGACGTTCCGCTCCATGCTGCGCGAGCGCCGCGACCTTAGGATGGAGAGCGTCGACGCGCATCCGGACGCCAAACCTGCGGTGACGCACTATCGAACGATCGACACGAACGGGCGGTACTCACTCCTCGAGATCACACTCGAGACAGGCCGCAAGAACCAGATCCGGACGCACCTGTCGGAAGCGGGCCATCCGGTCGTCGGCGACCGGCTCTACGGGAGCAGCATCAACCCGCTCGATCGCCTTGGCCTCCACGCAAAGCTTCTCGGATTCCGGCACCCCGCGACCGGCAAGAAGCTCGTCTTCACCGTTGCCCCGCCGAAGTCGTTCGCGCAGCTGGTGCGCTGAGGGCTGGAC
>JBAQWH010000505.1:0-2646 GCA_049298815.1 Thermoanaerobaculia bacterium
CGCCGTGGTTGTCGCCCTGCTTTTCGTCGTGGGCCGAATCGGATGGGTCGATGAACTGCGGCGTCGGCGTCGGTTCCGCGCCGCGGTCGGCTGCGGTCTGGGGCGCAATCGCGGGCTGGTCGCGGAACGGCCGGCGGCGATCTGCGAGCATCGTGATGAGGAACGAGCGGAGCGGCGTTTCCGTGACGCCGAACTCCTCGTAGATCGGAGTGCTCTCGATGATCACGTCGCCGGCATCGAGCAGTTCCGAGATCATGCCGAGGGTCGTGCCGAACGGCTCGGAGACGTGCGGAACCCCGGAGCGGGGAGGGAGCACGCGCATCTCGATCGGGTCGTCGATGAGCTCCTGGCAGGCGTCGACGATCTCCCGCCAGCTGACCGGGTAGCCGCCGATGAGGAGTCTGCGATTTGCCGCCGACTCGTTCAGCACCGCGGCGACCGCGATCGCCGCGACGTCGCTCAGCGAGACGAACGAATGGAGGCGCCTGCCGTCGCCGTGGATCCAGACCGGAAGCTGACCCCGTACCGGGATGCCGACCATCATGTCGATCCACGACTCCATGTAGAAATGGGGGGCGACGATCGTCCACGCGAGGCCGGAGCTCTGCAGCGACTTCTCCGTGATCCCTTTCGCGCGCAGGAGCGGGACGGGGCTCACCGAATCGGCGAGTGATATCGAAACGAAGACGAAGCGCTTGACGTCCGCCCGCTTCGCTGCGTCGATGAGGTTCTGGTTGCCCTCGACGTCGGTCCGCTCGACCTCGCTGTTTCCTCCGCGCGCCGATGCGGTGGCGGTCGTCACGACGACGTCGGCACCGCTGCAGAGCGCGTCGAGAGAGGCGGGATCGGAGAGATCGCCGTAGACCACCTCTGCACCGAGCGCCTCCCACGTCTTTTGCGCCTCGTCCGACCTGACGAGCACGCGGATCTGCTCGCCACGCGAAAGGAGCTCGCGCGCGATCCGCGAGCCGAGGATTCCGGTCGCACCCGCAATGGCTTTCATTCCTACCTCCTGCGTGTTGAAACAAGGCCTCCCTGCCGTTGCACGCGGCGGAGTGATGAGCGTGCTCCGTGCCAAGTGCCGAGACCGCCAGATCCCGGAAATGAAAAGGGCGGCCTCGCGGCCGCCCCTTCGTTCCTGCCGGTCAACCGGCGGTTACTTCTTGGCGTGACAACCGGTGCAGGTCGTCGGGCCCTTCTTGTCCTTCTTGTGGCAGTCGACACAGAGCGAATGGAACGGGTTCTTGGCGAGGCTCATCTCCCGCATGCTCGGCGCCTTGTCCTTCGGGTCGAGATGGCAGGTCGTGCACTTCGTCATCTTGGTTGCCGGAGTCGCCTTCTCGGCGGTCATTCCCTTTTGGTCGTGATGGCAGGTATCGCAGGTCTTGAGCAGCTGCGCGTGCTTCGCGTGGCTGAAGGTGACGGGGCCCTGCTTGTTGACCGCCGCCTTGATCGTGACCTTTTCGGGGCCATGGTGGGCGGAGACCACCGGCACGATGATGAAGATGAAGATGAGCGCCGCCGTCAGGGTTCTACGCATTCTTGTCACTCTCCTTAACTGTTTAGCTGCGCCGATAACCTTGCGCAGGCGGTCCGTCCGTCGCTGTGACGCACGTTCCATGGTGTTGGTCATGCACCCGTCGAGCCGGGCACGACCTTTGACCATCCGGTCCTTTGCAGGCTAGTTAAGTCGAATAATGTCAGAGGCTTACGGATTGCCTTGGCCGGCGGCGACGCGTGGGGAGTCCTGGTGACCGAACGCGATCCGACCGGTGCGAGGGACGCCTCGTCAGGAGAAGTGGACGGCGTCAGTGCGCGACAGCGCGGCGGCGGGTGGGGGTCACAGGCGGCAGAGCCAGATCGATCCCGCCGTGCTGGTCTCCCGCGAACACCGTGAGCGTCGCGCCGAGCGCGAAGGACACGCTGTCGAACCGGAAGCGCGTGGCGTAGCGGAGCGACTCGTCCCACGCACCGATCCGGTAGATCCCCGGTGGGACGACGAGAACGTAGTTCCCCGCGCTGTCCGTCCAGACGATCGTCCGCGCGGTGCCGTCCGGGTTCCAGGCAGCGACCGAGATCCCGGCGAGCGCGTTCCCTGTCTTCGCGTCGGTGATGCGGCCGGCGATGCGTCCCGCGCGAACGAGCGCGGCGTCGATCGCTTCGCGCGTCTCCGCGGGAGCGAGCAGCAGCGCCACCGAGGTCGAGAACGAGCCGGCGTCCGCGAGGTAGGCGGGAGCGTAGATCCCGGCTGGATCGGAGAAGACGATCCGGTACGAGCCGCTCGCGAGGACCAGGCGGTAGAGCCCTGCCGCCGTCGTCTGCGCCCATCCCACGTAGCTGCCGTCCGCGCTCCAGGCGTCGACGACCATGCCGGGGAGCGGCTGCCGCGTGACGGCGTCGATGACCGTGCCGGTGACGACCGACGCGCGCGGAAGTGTGAAGTTCGCGCGCATCTCGACGGCGACCGGAATCGCGATCGGAACGGCGGTCACGAAACTGCGTGCGCCGCCGTTGAACATCGGGACGAAGGCGAGTGCTTCATCCCACGCCGCGATGCGATAGCTCCCCGCGGGAACCGCCAGCCTGTACGCACCTGCGGCGTCGGTCCGCGTCCAGCCGCGGGTCGTGCCGCTCGCGTTGTAGACC
>JBAQWH010000506.1:0-4826 GCA_049298815.1 Thermoanaerobaculia bacterium
GGGGGCGTCGCTGCCGCTCCGCCCCGGCTATTCGCCTCGACCGCTTCGCGGCCGCGGCGGTCGGGCGAACCCGCCCGGCCCCCCCACGCGATCCGTGCGCCCAAGACTCCCGGAAACTATCCTGATCGCAGTCCGTAGCCGGTTCGACACCCTTGACGTGCGCTCGCGCACGAGGAGATTGCAATGAAGCGTCCGTTGGTCTGGATCCTCGCGCTCCTGATTGCCGCACCTCTGCTGGCCGCGCCGCATCGGCTGGGGAGCGACGTCGTCCCGCAGTCGCAGTCGATCATGCTCAAGCTCGACCCGCGTGCCGACTCGTACAGCGGCACGGTCGTCATCGAGCTCGCCGTGAAGAAAGAGTCGGCCTCGTTCGATCTCCATGCGGAAGAGATGAAGATCGAGAAGGTCACGATCGACGGCGCAGAGGCCGCCGCGAAACCCGGCGACAACCACCTCGTCACGATCACGCCGGCTGCACCGCTGAAGGCGGGCAAGGCGCAGATGACGATCGAGTTCTCGAATGAGTTCGACCGGCGCGCGGTCGGGCTCTACAAAATGGTGCGGAAGGACGAGCCGTATCTCTTCACGCAGTTCCAGGCGATCGACGCCCGCAAAGCGTTCCCCTGCTGGGACGAGCCGGGCTTCAAGATCCCCTACGAGCTCACCGCCACGGTGCCGTCGCAGTACGACGCGCTCTTCAACACGCCGGTCGCCGACCAGAGCGAGGCCGATGGCTGGAAGACGATCACGTTCAGAAAGACGCCTCCCCTGCCGAGTTACCTCCTCGCGATCGCCGTCGGCACGTTCGAGTACACGCCGGTCGCCGGCACCAGCATCCCGACGCGCGTCGTCACCACCAAGGGGCAGAGCGGGCTGACCGGCGTGGCCGTCGAGCAGACGCCGAAGGTCCTCGCGGCGCTCGAGAAGTACTTCGGCTCGAAGTACCCCTTCGAGAAGCTCGACCTCGTCGCCGTTCCCGAGTTCTGGGCCGGCGCGATGGAGAACCCGGGACTCATCACCTACGCGGAAGGGGTGCTTCTGGTCGACCCGAAAGCGGGAACGCCGGCGCAGCGACGCAGCAACGCGCGCGTCACGACTCACGAGCTCGCGCACATGTGGTTCGGCGATTACGTGACGATGGCGTGGTGGGACGACCTCTGGCTCAACGAATCGTTCGCGGACTGGATCGGCGACAAGATCACCGACGAGGTCTTCCCTGAGTACGGCCTCGCACTCAACGAGCTGCAGTCGCAGCAGATGATCATGAACTTCGACGCGAGCCCGCTGACGAACGCCATTCGCCAGAAGGACGTCTCGCCCGAGGAGTCGATGCGCTCGGTCGGGATCGCGTACAACAAGGGGAAGGCCGTGATCTCGATGTTCGAGCAGTGGCTGGGGCCCGAGCAGTTCCGCGCGGGCGTGAATCGCCATCTCGCGGCACACGCCTGGGGCAATGCCTCGGCGACCGACTTCTGGAACGCGATCGGGAAGCAGACCGCAGCGCCGATGGATACGTTCATCGCACAGCCCGGGCTCCCGCTCATCACGGCGGAGGTCGTCGCACCGGACAAGGTGAAGCTCACCCAGTCCCGTTACCTGCGGCACGGCGTCAAGGCCGATGCGCAGTCGTGGATCGTGCCGGTCGCCCTGCGCTACTCGGACGGAGAAACGGTCGCGCAGAAGACGGTGCTGCTGGACCGGCCGTCGAAGACGTTCACGCTCGACGGGGCGAAGATCGGATGGGTCTTCCCGCACGCGAACGGGGTCGGCTACTACCGCTGGAGAGTGCCGCCGGAGCAGTTCGTCGAGCTCGCCGGGCATGCGAGCGAAGGGCTTTCCCCCTCCGAGCGGATCGTGTTCGTCGGCAACCTCGGCGCGCTTCTCGACGCCGGCGTCATCCACGGGAACGAGTACCTCGACGTGCTGCAGCGCTTCTCGAACGAGACCGATCCCGAGGTGCTGTCCGCGCTCACGAACGCACTCGTCCGCGTCGAAATGGCGCTCGGCGACGACGAGCGCCCCCTGTTCGGGGCCTACGTCCGCAAGACCGTCATGCCGGTCCTCGAGCGGATCGGGTACGAGCGCAAGCCGGGAGAGACGCAGACGCTGACGATGCTCCGTCCCCGCCTCCTCGCCTGGACCGGGAACCTCGGCGCCGATCCGAAGGTCATCGCGTTCGCCAAGGAACGGGCGGCGAAGTTCCTCGCCGATCCGGCGACCGTCGACCCGTCGATCGCGGGAATCGTCCTGAGCATCTCCGCCTACAACGGAGGCGAGGCCGCGATGTACGACGAGATTCAGAAGCGATTCGAGGCCGCCACCGTGCCGTCGGAGCGCTCCCGCTACCTTGGCGTCCTCTCAGCCTTCCGCGATCCCGCGCTCCGCGACAAAGCGCTCGCGTATGGCCTCAGCGACAAACTGCGCCCGAACGAGATCTTCACGATCCCAATGAGTCAGATGGACAGCGAGGCCGGCCGCCAGAAGATCTTCGAGTGGTTCATGACGAACTACGACGCGATTGCCACGAAGATCCCTCCCCCGTACCGGGCCAGCTTCCCGCGCCTCGCAGGTGGATGCAGCGAAGCGCGTCTGGCGAAGGCGCGCGAATTCTTCTTCACCCCGGAGCGGAAGGTCGAAGGGATGGAGCGGGAGATGGAGCGCACGGAAGAAGAGGTCAAGAACTGCACCGCGTTCCGCGCGCGGGAGCAGGAGACGATCCGCAAGTACCTGGCAGCGGTGAAGTGAGATCCGGGGAGCGCGGACTTCAGGCGCGAGTTTTTCGTCACCCCTCGCCCCGCGTGAGCGGGGAGAGGGAGACACGGAGCGAAGCGGAGTGCGGGTGAGGGGCCGGAACGACGGAGCCGCTCATCCGCCTTCGGCACCTTCTCCCCGCACGCGGGGAGAAGGCTATCGATGCTCGGTTGCGGCGTAAGCGGCCCCTCTGTGCACCTCTGTGTGCTCTGTGTCTCTGTGGTGAGCCGACCGTAGATACACCACAGAGGCACAGAGGACACCGAGGAGCACGGAGGATCACTACCGCGCTGCCTACGCGTGCACCTTCGCGCTCAGGTAGGCCTTGATCTGCTTGAACTGCGCTTCGCCGTCGAGGCCGGCCTCGTGGACGACCGCCCGTCCCGGCCCGCTGCCGAGGTAGTGGCCGTTCATGTACGGGTGCATGGTCATTGAGCGGCCGAGGTCGGAGCGGATCCAGCGGTACATCGTCGGAAGGGTGAAGCCGGTGATGCCCATGGCCTGCATCGCGGCGGACTCGGGGAAGATCCATCCCTTCTCATCGTCGGTCAGCGAGTCGAAGAGCTCCGCGCTCGCGACGTACCAGACGTCGAGGTCGATCCCTTCCTTCTCGAGCAGCGGCAGCGTGTCGGTCACGAAGGCATAAGCGACCGCCGATTCCTGCAGCACGAGGGAGCCCTCGGACGTCCCGCGCGCCTTGCGCAGGAGGTACATCCCCTGCGCAGCATCGGACGTCGGCGCGAGGCCGAGCTTCTCACGATCGAGGACCTTCTCGTTCGGACGCGTGACGAACGGCGCGATCACCGCGGGGCGCTTCGAGAGAGCAGCCGAAAGGAGGTACCAGATCTCGTTGGGGTCCCACGGCGTGAGGGTGATCATCGCGCCGGGAGGGAAGTTCTCCTGCATCAGCTGGAGCGGCTGCGGATCGGCATGCGTGGGGCCGTCCTCGCCGGTCTTGAGGCCGGCGTGGCCGAGGATGAGGATCATCGGGCGGGAGAGGTCGCCGGTCCGCTCGTGCCGCGCCTGGTTGCCGATCGCGTGAAGGCGGGAGGCGATGTGTCCGAGCGGGGCGAGGAACGCGCCGTAGGACGCCCCGACGCCGATGTGGTGGCCGACGGACGACACGCCCGCGAGGACCGCGGACATCGCGTCTTCGCAGATGCCGCCGATCGACAGCGTCCGCGAGTCGGGATTCGTGATCGCGTTGTAGAAGCCCTGGTCGAAGTCCTTGCCTACTTCGTTGATGCTGGTCGAGCCGAGGAGGTCGGCAGCCGCGAGGAAGAAGGCGCCGCCGCTGAACTTGTTGAGATAGCCGAGCGCCTTGCCGAGGGCCCCGCGGAGGGTCGTCTCGCTGCCCGGCGCGAGCTCGAGCTCGCGCGGGAGCGTCGCGATGCTCGAGAGGGTGTAGGCGTCGTCGAGCGACGGCACGAGGTTGCGCGGGCCGCGCGCCATCAGGTTGAGGCGCTCCTGCGCGTCGGCGAGCCGCTGCCCGAGGAGCGCGACATCCTCCGTCTTCGACTCGAGCCAGGTGCGGACCGACAGCAGCGCGTCCCAGTAGCAGCGCTCGACCATCGCGCCGTTCGCCCCGCCCCCGCACATCGCGTTGTCGGTGCAGTGCGGGAGGCCCGCTCGCAGGTCGACTGGGATCGACTCGTAGTAACCGGGCGAGCAGAGTTTGTGGCCGGCACCGTGCGATGCGCGGCCTTCGATTCCGTACTTCCACCCCTTCGTCGTGCGATAGACGATCGCGGTCGGCTGGCCGTTGTCGAGCTCGCGGGCCTTCCGCTGCGCAGCGACGACCTGCTGGAAGTCGGCGCCGTCGGCGACGTAGATCACGTTCCAGTCGTAGAGGTAGAAGAACTCCGCCGGCTCCCACTGCACGTAGTCGCCGAGCTTCGTTCCTTCGCGCGTGACCTGGTTCGAGTCGATCGACGCCTGGTTCCAGTCGAGGTGGACGGTGATGTTTCCGAGCGAGGACGTCGCGGCGAACGCGAGTGCCTCGGCGACGCGGCCGGGCGTCAGCCCGCCTTCCCCTTCCACCACGTGCACATGCGGCGCGGCCGCGTGGCCGTACC
>JBAQWH010000507.1:0-5474 GCA_049298815.1 Thermoanaerobaculia bacterium
GGCCCCAGCCGAGTCGCGGGCGGCGTGGTACGCATCCTCGAGCCGCGCCTCGCGGACCCGGGCGTTCTCTTCGACCTGTGCCAGCCGCGCGTTCACCTGATCGAGTGCGCTCTGGGCTCCGGCGACGATCCGCTCCGCCTCGCCCGCCGCAGAGAGCCTCAGCAAGTGCTCGGCATCGCGCGCCTCGGACAGCTTCGCGCGCATCTCCCGGATCTCGTTGTGGAGCTCGCGTTCCCGTTCACGCGTGGCGGACGCGTCCGACGCCGTCGCCCTGAGCTCCATGCGGAGGAGCTCGATCGCCGAGACGACCTCGTCCGAAGACGTGACCACGGAGGCCTCGATCAGCGGCGTTGCGTCGTCGTGCTCTTCGGCCGACGGAATCGGGTCGCGGCGCCGGAGCTTCCAGACCAGCCGGACCGCCGCGGCCGCCAAAAGCGCTCCGAACATGACCAGGCCCGCCCAGGAAGCTGTGGAGAGGTCGATCGGACGGCGCGTGTAGAGGACCAGATAGATGGCGATCCCGACGAGCCCGGCCGGAAACCCGAAGAGGACGCCGTCGAAGAGGGTCACGACCGCGGCGACGACGACGTAGAGGTAGAGCGGCTCGTATCGGGGGACCGCCGCCGCCACGATCTCATTGACCCCGGTTGCCACGATCAGGTACGCGGCAGCACGCAGGACGATGAGCGCGACGCGATTGACGTGCGCGGCCGATGCAGAACTGCTCTCTCTCATGTGGCGGGTGGGGACGGCGAGTGGACTCCATGATAAAGCAAAGAACCGCGGGGTCCGGCCCGGAAATGTTTGTTTCCTGAATGCGTTAGGAACAGCCGTGAAACGCAGAACGCGCGAGATCCGCATCGGTAACATCCGAATCGGCGGGAGCAACCCGATCGCGGTGCAGTCGATGGCCGCCACCCGCACCCAGGATGTGGACGCGACCATCCGGCAGGTCGAGATCCTGGAAGCGGCCGGAGCGGACGTGATCCGCATCGCCGTCGACAACCCGAAGGACGTCGCTGCTCTCGCCGAGATCCGGCGGGCGCGGCCCAACGCGAACCTCTCCATCGACCTCCAGGAGAACTACCGTCTCGCCGAGAAGGTCGCCCCCTTCGTGCAGAAGCTCCGCTACAACCCGGGGCATCTCTACCACCTCGAACGCGACAAGCCGGTCCGCGAGAAGGTCGCGTATCTCGTCGCGGTGGCCCGCGATCACGGCTGTGCGATGAGGATCGGCGTCAACGCCGGCTCGGTCGACCCGGAGAAGCTGAGCAAGTACAGCCACGACGACTCGATCACGCCGATGATCGAATCGGCCCTCGAGCACTGCACGATGCTCGACGACCTCGGCTTCGACCAGTACTGCGTCTCGCTCAAGGACTCGGATCCGAACAAGGTGATCGATGCGAACGGCCTCTTCGCGGAGCAGCGTCCCGACGTGCCGCTGCACCTCGGCGTGACCGAGGCCGGCATGCCTCCCGACGGCATCATCAAGACCCGCATCGCCTTCGAGCAGCTCATCACCCGCGGCATCGGCGACACGATCCGCGTCTCCCTGACCCTCCCCTTCGAGCGGAAGGGCGAGGAGATCACCGTCGGCCGGAAGATCGTCGACGACATCGCGGCCGGCCGCTTTCGCTCGGTTCCGCGGTTCGAGCACAAGGGGCTGAACATCATCAGCTGCCCTTCCTGCTCGCGGGTCGAGAACGAGGCGTTCATCGAGCTGGCGCAGAACGTCAAGGAGATGGCGCAGTACGCGAAGGAGCACGACATCACGATCGCCGTCATGGGCTGCCGAGTGAATGGCCCCGGCGAGACCGACGATGCCGACCTCGGCATGTGGTGCGCTCCCAGCTTCGTCAACCTCAAGCGCGGGACCGAAACCTTGGGGCAGTTCACCTACGACGAGATCCTGAGCAGGCTGCGCGTCGAGCTCGATCGCTTGATCGAGGAAAAGGCGGCAGCAGGAGTGCGTTCTTGAAGCGTCTGCAGTATCTGATCCTCGCCTTCGGCGTCATCGCCCTCGACCTCTGGACCAAGGCGCTCGTCCTCGCGCGCATCCCGCTCCACGACGCGATTCCGATCGTGCCCGGCTTCTTCCAGTTCGTGCACGTCCGCAATACCGGCGCCGCGTTCGGGCTCGGCGCAAACGCCGCGTCGACGATCGTCCCGCTGCTGCTCAACATCGGCGCGATCACCGTGTTCTTCATCGTCGCGGTCTACGCGCTCCGCAGTGCGGCCACCGACCGGCTGCTCCAGACCGGCCTGCACCTGATCCTCGGCGGCGCAGTCGGGAACCTCCTCGACCGCTTCCGTTTCGGCTACGTCGTCGACTTCCTCGACGTCTACCTCGCCTGGGGTGGCCGCGAGCACCACTGGCCCGCCTTCAACGTCGCCGACTCCGCGATCTGCATCGGCATCGCGCTGCTCTTCCTCGACATGAGGCGAAAGCCGGAAGCCGAAGCGGCGAAGGCCTAGTTCCTCGCGCCGTCTGTCGTTCACCACAGAGGCACAGAGGAGCACAGAGGACTCTGTGTACCTCTGCGTTCTCTGTGTCTCTGTGGTGAACGCCTATGTGACGATCAGACCTCGATCGTCTTCACCTCTCCGCGCACGATCAGCTTCGGCTCGGTGAGGTTCTGGACCTCTTCCGCTGTGACGCCTGGTGCCACCTCGAGAAGCTCGAGGCCTTCCGGCGTGACGTCGAGGACGCAGTAGTCGGTGATGATGCGGTCGACGCAGCCGACGCCGGTGAGCGGCAGGTTGCACCGGTCGAGGATCTTCTTCTCGCCCTTCTTCGTGACGTGCTCCATGGTCACGATGAGGCGCTTCGCTCCGGCGACGAGGTCCATCGCGCCGCCCATCCCCTTCACCATCGCCCCGGGCACCATCCAGTTCGCGATGTCACCCGTCGCGGAGACCTGCATTGCGCCGAGGATCGAGAGGTCGACCTTGCCGCCGCGGATCATCGCGAACGAGTCGGCGCTCGAGAAGAACGCCGCGCCGGGCAGGACGGTGACGGTCTGCTTCCCCGCGTTGATCAGGTCTGCGTCGACCTGGTCGTCGGCAGGAAACGGCCCGAGCCCGAGGATGCCGTTCTCGGACTGGAGAATGACCTCCATCCCGTCGGGGATGTTGTTGGCGACGAGGGTCGGCATGCCGATGCCGAGGTTCACGTAGTAACCGTCGCGAAGCTCCCGGGCTGCGCGGCGAACGATCTGATCGCGAGTCAGTGGCATTTGTCTTTCCTCGTGGTCCGCGGCGGCTACTTGCGCACGGTCCTCTGCTCGATGCGCTTCACGCGCGGAGCGACGACGATCCGGTGCACGAAGATGCCCGGCGTGTGGACGTTGTCGGGATCGAGCTCGCCCGGCTCGACGATCTCCTCGACCTCCGCGATGCAGATCCTGCCGGCCGTCGCGGCCATCGGGTTGAAGTTGCGCGCGGTCTTCCGGTAGACGAGGTTCCCGAGACGGTCGGCCTTCCAGGCGGCGACCAGCGAGAAGTCGCCGACGATGCCGCGTTCCATGACGTACATCTTCCCGTCGAACTCGCGCGTTTCCTTGCCGTCGGCCACCGTCGTGCCGAAACCGGCCGGCGTGAAGAACGCGGGGATACCGGAACCGCCGGCGCGCATCCTTTCGGCGAGCGTCCCCTGCGGCACGAACTCGACCTCGAGCTCGCCCGACAGGAACTGCCGCTCGAACTCGGCGTTCTCCCCGACGTACGACGAGACCATCTTGCGCACCTGCCGCGTCTGGAGCAGGAGCCCGAGGCCCCAGTCATCGACCCCTGCGTTGTTCGAGACGCAGGTCAGCCCCTTGACGCCTTTCTTCACGAGTGCAGAGATGAGGTTCTCCGGAATCCCGCAGAGTCCGAAGCCGCCAACGACCAGCGTCGTGTCGTCTGCGATATCCCTCACCGCCTCCTCGGCGGAACCGACCACTTTGTTGATCATGGCGCGGGAAGATACCAGAGGCTCAGCGATTGGGGGAACGTGGATAGGACGAATAGGACCTATGGGACCAATAGGACCAATAGGTCCCGCCCACCCGGACAGGGCCGCGGGCGGGTGGGACCTATAGGTCCTATTGGTCCTATAGGTCCCATTGTCCTATTGCTACAGCTTCTGCTTCAGCTCGTAAAGCAGGTTCAGCGCGTCGCGCGGGGCGAGCGTATCGATGTCCGCCTCGCGCAGGGCGTCGATGACTCCCTGCTCCTTCGAGCTGAACAGGCCGAGCTGGCGGGTCGGGGCTCCCGGGCCGCGGCGGCGGGTCTCTTCGACGAGGTCGCGCTCCTTCCGCTCGAGCGTCACGAGCAGCTCGCGCGCTCGCTCG
The DNA here is from genome assembly GCA_049298815.1 of Thermoanaerobaculia bacterium. Taxonomy (GTDB): domain Bacteria; phylum Acidobacteriota; class Thermoanaerobaculia; order Gp7-AA8; family Gp7-AA8; genus JBAQWH01. The sequence goes on from JBAQWH010000507.1 coordinate 4,338, forward strand.
ATCACCGTCTTCGGGATGCCGGCGAGCTTCGCGACCTGAATGCCGTAGCTCTTGTCCGCAGCTCCTTCGACGACCTTGCGGAGGAAGATGATCTGCTCGTTCCACTCCTTGACCGCCACGTTCGAGTTCGCCACGCGGGTCTTGGTCTTCGCGAGGTCGGTGACTTCGTGGTAGTGCGTCGCGAAAAGCGTGATGCCGCTGCGCGCCGGGTTGTCGTGGAGGTATTCGATGATCGCCCAGGCGAGCGACAGCCCGTCGAACGTCGCGGTACCGCGGCCGACCTCGTCGAGGATGATCAGCGACTGGTCGGTGGCGTTGTTGAGGATGTTCGCGGTCTCGTGCATCTCGACCATGAACGTCGACTCGCCGCGCGCCAGCTGGTCCGACGCGCCGACGCGTGTGAAGATCCGGTCGCAGATCCCGAGGCGCGCCTTCGAGGCCGGCACGAAGGATCCGACCTGGTTGAGAAGCACGATCAGAGCGACCTGGCGCAGATAGGTCGACTTGCCGCCCATGTTCGGGCCGGTGATGATCTGGATCCCGTTCCGCTCGCGCTCGATGTCGGTGTTGTTCGGGATGAATCGCTCGGCGGTCAACTGCTCGATGACCGGGTGGCGGCCATCCTCGATGCAGATCTCCGCGAGCTCGCTCAGCTGTGGGCGCACGTAGCGATTCCGCACCGCGATCGTGGCGAGCGAACCGAGCGCGTCGATCGAACCGACGGCGCGGGCGGTTGCGAGGATCCGTGGGCTCACGGCCGCGACCGCAGCCAGCAGCTCCTCGTAAAGCCGCAGCTCGATCGCGACCGACTTCTCCTCCGCGCCGAGGATCTTCTCCTCGAGCTCCTTGAGGTCGGGCGTGATGTAGCGCTCCGCGTTGGCGAGCGTCTGCTTGCGAATGTAGTCGGGCGGGACCTTCGCGAGGTTCGACTTCGAGACCTCGATGTAATAGCCGAAGACCGAGTTGAAGCGGATCTTGAGCGAGGTGATGCCGGTGCGGTCGCGCTCCCGCGCCTCGATCTCCATCAGGATCGACTTCGAGTCGCGGGCGATCGCGCGGAGCTCGTCGAGGGCTGGATCGACGCCCGCGAGGATCACGCCGCCTTCGCGGACCAGTGCCCCGGCCTCCGGGTCGATC
>JBAQWH010000508.1:0-27904 GCA_049298815.1 Thermoanaerobaculia bacterium
CTTCACACTTCACACTTCGCCCCCCCCCGGAGAGAGCAAACGAATGCACATAGTGGTAACCGGCGGCGCCGGCTTCATCGGATCGAACATCGCGGACGCGTATGTCGCGCTCGGGCATCAGGTCACGATCGTCGACGACCTGTCGAGCGGGTCGACGTCGAACGTGAACCCGAACGCGAACTTCATCGAGGCCGACCTGCGCGATCCGGCGACGGTCGAGAAGATCCGCACGCTGAGGCCGGACGTCCTCTGCCATCACGCCGCGCAGATCGACGTACGCGTTTCGGTCGCCGACCCGGCGATGGACGCGGAGCTCAACATCGTCGCGGCGCTGCGGCTCTACCAGGCGGCGCTCGAGATCGGCGTGAAGAAGATCATCTTCGCGTCGAGCGGCGGCGCGATCTACGGCGAGCCGCTCTTCGCGCCGCAGACGGAAGAGCATCCGCAGCATCCGATGTCGCCGTACGGCGCGGCGAAGCTCGCGAACGACGTCTATCTGCACTACTACCGCGTCGTGCACGGCCTCAAGTCCGCGTCGCTCCGCTACGGCAACGTCTACGGGCCGCGGCAGCGGAAGGATGGCGAGGCGGGCGTCGTGGCGATCTTCGGCGGCGCAATCCTCGACGGCAAGACGCCGCACATCAACGGCGACGGCCTGCAGACGCGCGACTACGTCTTCGTCGGCGACGTCGTCCGCGCGAACGTTGCCGCGCTCTCGGACGACATCGACGGGATCTACAACGTCGGCACCGGCGTCGAGACCTCCGTCATCGAGCTGTTCGCCGCGATCAACACCGCCCTCGGCACTTCGGTGAAAGCGGATCACGCCCCGGCGAAAAAAGGCGAGCAGCTGCGCAGCGTCCTCGACGGCTCAAAACTGCGCCGCGCCGCCGCCCTCCCCGAGCCGCTCACGCTCGCAGAGGGCCTCGCGCAGACCGTCGACTGGCTTCGCGAAAAGTACGGACGGTAGCGGAGAGCGGACTTCAGTCCGCCGCCGTCGGACTTCAGTCCGGCGGCCGTCAACCGGCTCGATCCAAACCGCAGCGGGACTGAAGTCCCGCCGCCGCGGACTGAAGTCCGCTCTCCGGTTTCAGTCGAAGTCGACGCCCGATCGCCGGTCCACGAACACGCGCAACAACCGCCGCGACTTCTCGAGCAGCGTGAGATCCAGGTCCGCGGTGACGACGCTCTCTCCCTCGCCGGCCGAGACGAGCACGCCGAACCGCACACCGCGGAGTGGCCGCAGTCTGCAACGCCGCGCGCCGGAACATCTCCGGGAACCGCAGGTCGTAGCAGATCGCCGGCGCGACGCGCAGCCCTTCGAGCTCGACCACCTGCGGCGGCCCTCCCGGCGCCAGGTGCTCATCCTCACGCAGAGCCGAGAAGAGATGCGCCTTGTCGTAGCGCAGCACCTCGCGCCCCTCGCGGTCGAAGAGCAGGAACCGGTTCGCGAGACGACCCTCGTCGTTGAGCGCGATGATCGACCCGGCGAGGAACGCCTTCGTCTCCCGCGCGACGCTCTGCATCCATTCGACCGTCGTCGAGAACTCGTCGCGCGCGATCGCAGGCCAGGCGTCGAAGGCATAACCGCTGGTGAAGAGCTCGGGGAGGAGGTAGAGATCGGCGCCCGACGCCGCGCGAATCAGCTGCGCAGCCCGATCAAGGTTCCGCGCGACCTCCCCTTCGACGATCGACATCTGCACCGCTGCAAGCTTTTCGATCATGGCGAGGACATTTCACCACAGAGGCACAGAGGGCACAGAGGTGCACAGAGACCCCGAGGGACCGAGGGACCCAGGAACCGAGGGACTCCTCTGTGACCCTCTGTGCCCTCTGTGCCTCTGTGGTGATCCCTCAGAACACGCCGTTGGCGCGCGCCCACGCGTACGTTGCGTGCAGCCCTTCGAACAGCGAGTACCGCGGCTTCCACCCCAGCGCCATCATCCGGGACGAATCCATCATCTTGCGCGGCGTGCCGTCCGGCTTCGAGGGATCAAGCGAGATGGAGCCGGTGAAGCCGACGACTCGAGCCATCGTGGAAGCCAGCTCCGCGATCGTCACCTCGGCGCCCGAACCGACGTTGATCGTCGAAGGCTCTTCGTACCGCTCCATGAGCAGCAGCAGCGAGGCAGCGAGGTCGTCGACGTGGAGGAACTCACGCAGCGGCTTCCCGGAGCCCCAGATCGCGACCGACGAAGCGTTCGAGACGACAGCCTCGTGGAACCGCCGCATCATTCCGGGGATCACGTGCGAGTTCAGCGGATGGAAGTTGTCGCCCGGTCCGTAGAGGTTCGTCGGCATCGCCGAGATGAAGCGGCGCCCGTACTGCCGCTGGTAGTGCTCGCACAGCTTGAGCCCCGCGATCTTGGCGATCGCGTACCCCTCGTTCGTCTCCTCGAGCGGCCCGGTGAGCAGCGCAGCCTCGGGGATCGGCTGCGGCGCGAGCTTCGGATAGATGCACGAGCTGCCGAGGAACAGCAACTTCTCGGTCGAAGCCTCGAACGCCGCGTGGATCACGTTCGTCTCGATGACCAGGTTCTCGTAGAGGAAGTCCGCCTGCTGCGTCGCATTCGCATGGATCCCGCCGACGCGCGCCGCCGCGAGAAACACGTACTCCGGCTTCTCGTCACGGAAGAACGCATGCACCCCGCGCTGATCGAGCAGATCGAGCTCATCCCGAGTGCGCAGCAGCAGGTTCGCGAACCCGCGCTCCTCGAGCGCCCGCACGATCGCCGACCCGACGAGCCCGCGATGCCCCGCGATGAAGATGCGACTAGTTCTTTCCATAGTTCCTCGGTCCCTGAGTCCCTGAGTCCCTCGGGACCCTCACACGCGTGTCATCCTGAGCCGGCGAAGCGCGGCGAAGGACCCCCCGCCTACGGAGCCGCACGCACGCCCCGGCACCGAACCTCGGGATCCTTCGCCGTCCTCAGCCCCTTGCGGGGCATCGGCGACTCAGGATGACAGGAGGAACCGGGCGGTTTTCACTCTTCACTCTTCACTCTTCACTCTTCGAAGCCGTCAGGCTTCGGAAGTTCCTTCTCTCCCGTACCGATCCTCGAGCCGCACGACGTCATCGAGCTCGGGGGTCGAGACCTCGAGGATGTCGGAGTCCTCGACCGCGGTCATCCGATGGATCAGTCGCGGATAGACGTGGAACGTCGCACCGGGCGTCATGCGAAGGACGCGGCGCTCCTCGCCCCACTGCACGGTCAGGTCGAGCGCGCCCGAAAGGAGGTACAGCGTCTCTTCCTTGCGCTCGTGGTACTGCAGGCTGAGCGACTCCCCCGCGGTGATGTGCAGCAGCTTCCCGCAATAGCGATCGGTCTTCGCCCAGATCAGCTCGTAGCCCCACGGTTTGGTCACGCGAGTCACCTCGCGGAAATCGAGCACGTCAAAACCGTCTACCTGCACAGTCACCTCCGGCAACAGCTCAAACGATACTCGTGAACACCGTCGAACGGCTTCGCCGTCTCACCCCTCGGGAGACGTCGTCCCCGGTGGGTTCATGCGTGATTCGTCCGCCGCTCGCTGGCGCGACGCCACTCGTCGTAGGGAGTCTCGTCGGCGGCCAGGGCCGAGATCATCTCCTCCCAGCTCGGCGTGACGATACCGGTCTCGCTCGTGAAACGCGACCCGTCGAGGGTGCGGTCACAGATCTCGCGGTCATCCGGCGTCACTGCGATGTCGAGTTTCATCGCGTCGCGGAGCTGCACGAGAAGGTCGTACTTCGTGATTGGCTCGCTGGCCACCTGGAAGACGCCGGAGAGCTTCAGGTCCCGCTCGATGATCTGGTTGATGATCTCGGCGAGAGCGTTCGTCGTGACGCCGGTGTACGGCACCTTCGTGTAGCCACCGGTGGTCTTGCCGCGCTGGCCGAGGAACCATTCGACGAGGGATCGGTATCCGAACAACTCGCGCCCGATGATCGACGTCCGGAGCGTCAGCGTGTGGGGATAGCTCACCTCGCCGAGGAACTTCGTCCGTCCGTACAGGTCCTCCGCATCCGACTGATCCGCCTCGGTGTAGTGTCCACGCCTGCCCGAGAACACGCAGTCGCTGCTGATGTGCAGCATCCTGATCCTCGCGGTGCGGCAGATGAGGGAGATGCGATGCGGGAGCAGCGCATTCAGCTGGATCACGGAGAGAGGGTCGAGCGCCAGCGGCAGCTGCTTGATGATCCCGATGCAGTTGACGACGTAGTCCGGCTGGATGGAAGCGAGGGCGCGCGTCACTTCGTCGAAGTTCAGCGCGTCGACGTCGCTGCGGATGCGGTCTCGACGGAACGCGGGGTGGTCCGGGATCTCACGCGCCCCTTTTCGGAGCGTGATCCAGACGTCATGGTTCTTCGACAGGCGCATCCAGAGCTTGTGGCCGAGCATGCCCGAACCACCAAGAATCAGAATCTTCATAATTTTTTCCTTTCACTTCCGCCGCCCGGGCTACCGCTGACCGCCCCGGATGCGCGCGCCTCCCGCACCGCAAGCGTGAGGTCCGAGTCGACCATGAGCTCGACGAGCTGCGGGAACGACACCCGAGGCACCCACCCGAGCTCGGTCCTTGCCTTGGTCGAATCGCCGAGCAGCAGGTCGACCTCCGTCGGTCGGAAATAACGCGGGTCCACTTCGATCAACACGTGACCGCTCTTCCGGTCCACGCCCTTCTCGTCCACGCCGGAGCCCTGCCATTCGAGGTCAAAGCCGGCGCGCCGGAACGCCAGGTCGCAGAACTCGCGGACCGTGTGCGTCTCGCCGGAGGCGATGACGTAGTCGGCGGGCGTCTCCTGCTGGAGCATGAGCCACATCGCCTCGACGTAGTCCTTCGCAAAGCCCCAGTCGCGTTTCGCGTCGAGGTTGCCGAGGTAGAGGCGGTCCTGCTGACCGTGAACCATGCGACCGACGGCTCGGGTGATCTTGCGTGAGACAAACGTCTCGCCGCGGCGGGGCGACTCGTGGTTGAAGAGGATGCCGTTCACGGCGAAGAGGCCGTACGCCTCGCGGTAGTTGACGGTCATCCAGTACGCGTAGACCTTGGCCGCGCCGTACGGACTCCGCGGATAGAACGGCGTCGTCTCATTCTGCGGGACCTCGCGCGCGAGGCCGAACATCTCGGACGAGGACGCCTGGTAGATCTTCGGCCGCATCTCGAGCTCGCGGATCGCCTCGAGGAGGCGGGTCGCGCCGAGGCCGGTGACGTCGCCGGTGTACTCGGGGGTATCGAACGAGACCTTCACGTGCGACTGCGCGCCGAGGTTGTAGATCTCGTCGGGGTGGACGAGGCGGAGGATCCGGTTCAGCGACGACGAGTCGTCGAGATCGCCGTAGTGGAGGTGAAGCCGGACGTTCTTCTCGTGCGGGTCCTGGTAGAGGTGATCGATCCGTTCGGTGTTGAACGTCGACGCACGTCGAATGATCCCATGGACCTCGTACCCCTTCTCGAGGAGGAGCTCGGCGAGGTAAGAACCGTCCTGGCCGGTGATGCCGGTGATGAGGGCTTTGCGGGTCTTCATCATGTCAACTTTCGGCCGCACGTTAGCACTAGCGCTCGATCTTTAAAGCAGGGGATCGTGGGGCGCTGCGGAGCGAGGCAGTGCAATCGTTCTTGCCTGCACCGCGGGGAGACTGCGTCTATCCGTGTCCGCCCACGATGTCGGCGCCCGGAGGGCCGACCTCTGCGGCATCGGACAGGATCCCGCGCGCCCGCGCCTGAATCTGCATGGGAGGAGCGATCCCTGCGACAGGCGTGGCGTCGCCCAGAACGACCGCCCCGGGCTCAGTCGCGGCCGCTCGTGCGATCCTCATGAGGCCGGGCATCGGGACGACGCCATGAATCGGCGCGTCGGTCAGTCCGCGCACCCGCTCGGCGACCTCGGCGGTCCCCTCGGCGATCGTGACGAGCACCTGGTCGATCTTCCGCTCGCGCATGATCCGCGGCAGGTCCTCGGTCGTCCCGATCACGCGCACGCCACGGACGAGCGCCCCCACCTTGTTCACGTCGTCATCGATGAAGCCGACGACATCGATCTCGCCTCGATTCGCGATCTCCTCGACGGCCAGCATCCCTGCACGCCCGGCTCCGACGATCACGACCCGCATCCGGACTCGGCGCGGGCCTGTGTCGTCGAGCGCAGCAGCCTTGCGTTTGAGCTCGCTGCGCTCGTAGTGCGTCCGCCGCAGCAGGCGAATTCCGGTGACCGCGAAGAACGCGAGCAGCCCATCCAGGACGATGACGGACAGCGGGACGCGGAACTCCTGATGAGCAGGTGTGAGGCCGAGGCGGAGCGCGACGAGGAGCAACGCCGACCAGGCCAGCGCGCGTCCGAAGAGCGCCAGATCCGAGATCCCGACGTACCGCCAGATGACGCGCGAAACGCCCCCGGCGGAGAGGAGCGCGTACTGCAGCGCAACGACCAGCGGGAGCTGGAACGCGAGGTTCGACACTTCCTGCCGAGGAATGCTGAAGTCGTAGCGGAGCACGTAGGCCGCTGCCAGCGCGATGGCAAGCATCGACAGGTCGACGGCCAGCTGCGTCACCCGCCAGCGGATCGGGTCCCAGCGCAGCGCTTCGCTGTGATGGTCTTCCAGCACCGAGCTCTCGATCGACGCGAAGATCTCCCTCACCGTCGGCGCGGGGACCGCCTTCGGAAACAGCGACGCGAGGATCGTGATCAGAATGACGCGCACGTCCTGGACCGGCGATCGCGACTGGAGGTACTTGATGTAGCCGCGGAGCTTCAGCGGCTGGAGGCTCGTCGTGTAGAACGTCTCGGGATCCTCGACGCGGCTGAGGAGCGCCTCCTCGTTCCGCAAGCGGAGCGTGACCGGGTCGGTGACCCCGGGCCGCGCCTCGAGCACCTGGCGCCAGAGGGGGTCGTCAAGGTCCACGTACTTCGGCACTTCGGGGCGGGGACCGACGAACGACATGTCGCCGAGGACGATGTTCCAGAGCTCTGGCAGCTCGTCGATCTTGGTGGCCCGAAGGATCTGTCCGACCGCGGTGATACGCCGATCGCCGGAAGCGGTGATGCCCGCCCCCTTCGCCGACTCCCGCATCGAGCGGAACTTGTAGAGCGTGAAGAGCCCGCCACCGCGTCCGACGCGCTGCTGGCGGAAGAAGATCGGCCCCGGCGAGCTCACCCGAACTGCAATCGCTGCGATCGCGAGGATCGGGAGCGCGGCGATCAGGCCGATCAGCGCGAGCATCACCTCGACCAGTCGAGGGATACCCCGCTTCACACCGACGGCTCGCGCCGTCGCAGGACCATAATTATTGGGAGACATCGGACGCTCGCGTTATAGCACGGCCCACCCTCTCCGCCAATCACCCAAAAGGAGTATAGCCCCAGCCATTGCCCGGAGGGCTTTCGTCCCGACGCAGTGTCATGCGCCAACAACCCGCGTGCGCGACCTCGCGTTGCCACGCGACCCGCCGTTACGCGACCGTTCTCACCGGGAACCGTGCTCACCGGAAACCGTGCTCACCCGGGAACGGTGCTCTCCGGGAAACGTGGCCATCGAAACCCTTCTCCCGGCGGGAGAAGGTGCCGAAGGCGGATGAGGGGTTCTCCGATGAATGAAAGACGCTCTACGCCGCATGTTCCGCACATATCGCCGCGATGGTCGCGAGAACGTGATCGACCTCTTCCTCGCGCATCCCCGGGAACAGCGGGAGGGTGATGATCCGCGGCCACATTTCCCCGGCCCCGGGGAAGAGCGAGGGGCTCCAGCCGAACGTCTCCTCGTAGTAAGGATGCAGGTGCAACGGCCGCCAGTGAACGGAACAGCCGACCCCACGTGCCCGAAGCTGTTGAATGAACTCGTTGCGGTCGATCGTCAGCCGGTCGAGGCGGAGGCGGATCGGGAAGAGGTGCCAGGAGTGAATCCGATCGGGCCCGCCGATGGGAGGAAGGTCAATCGCATCGAGCGCTCCGAGGCGCTCGCGGAAGATCGTGCCGAGCCGCTCCCGTTCGAGCCGCAGTTCCTCGGCGCGCGCCAGCTGATGAATCCCGATCGCCGCAGCGATGTCGGTCAGGTTGTACTTGAAGCCGGGCGCGACGATGCGGTAGTCCCAGGCGTTGCCGCCCGAGTAGCGGTTCCAGGCGTCGTGCGAGAGGCCGTGGAGCGACATCAGGCGCATCCGGTCGGCAAGGTCATGGTCGTCGGTGACGGCCATGCCGCCCTCGCCGGTCGTGATGGTCTTGTTCGCGTAGAAGGAGAAGCAGGCGACCGCGCTCGACTCCTGACCGCACTGCCGCCAGGGAGATGAGGCGTCGGCGCGCCACGCCGCAGGAAAAGCGTGCGCGGCGTCCTCGACGATCCAGAGACCATGCCGCTCGGCGAACGCCTTCACTGCCTCGACGTCGAGAATGAGGCCGCCGACGTGGACCGGAATGATGCCGACGACCTTCGTGTCCGCAGGGATCGACTCCGGCAGTCGTCCGGCACGAAGCAGCTCGATCTTCCGCTCGGCGTCCTCGACCAGCATGTTCCCGGTGACCGGGTCGCAGTCGACGAGGATCGGAACTCCGCCGAGATACCGGACGACTTCGGCCGTGGCGGCGAACGTCATGGTCGGCACGAGCACACCCTGGCCGCGTTGCAACCCGAGGGCTTCGACGGCGAGGTGGAGTGCGGCGGTCGCCGAGTTCAGCGCGATCGCGAATTTCGCACCGACCGCGGCGGCGAATTCAGTCTCGAACCTGCGCACCTTCGGCCCGGTCGTGAGCCACCCGGACCGCAGCGTGTCGACGACCTCGGCGATCTCGAGCTCCGACATGGACGGGCGAAAAAACGGAACAGCGCCATACGTCGCTACTTTCTCAACACTCATTGAGGTCCTCCGCCAGCATTCACACATTCCGTCGATCGGAACACAGTATTTGCGATCACGTCGATGAGGTCTTGTGCAGCCAGCAAAGCCGATGGGTCCTCACCCACGGAAGAAGATTAGCAACGCCGTAGGCTCGAGGGTGAATGTTCACAAGGCGTCGCCCCACTGGGGGTGCGAGCGTAACGGACCAACTCTGAATTCGGGCGGCGGGAAACAGTACTGGCAGTCGCCGCAGCGGTACGCCGCGCACGTCGGCATTGGCCGGATTGTTAAATACGAAGTCGTACCACAGAACTCCACCTCCGGGCCTGACCAGACGCCACATAAATGAAGCAAGCGCCCTTTGGAACTGATCGTCTAGAATGGAAGAAAACACCATCGATTGGTAAACCACGTCGAAACTACCCGCGCCCAGGTCAACGTGAGTGGCATCGCCAGTGAACACTGTCACCCCCGCCGGCAGGCGATGGCGAGCAACGGCCGCGCGCTCGTCCAGCAACTCGTTTGCAAAGACATTCTCCGGCGCGAACCCCAATCGTATCAGGTCGAGCAGATCGTCGCCGTGACCGCATCCAATCTCGAACACCCTTATCCTCTCCAGGGGCGCGAGTTTCGCCGCTCGCATCCAGCCAACCAGCGCACGTCTTTTCTCTTGGGCGGTCTCGAAGCCGTAGGCAGAGAATCCAAAGTCCCGCTCATCAAGGCCGCGCTCGTGTCGCCGCCGGTACCGTTCGCGAATTCGTTCTACCTCGCTGGCTTCGCTCATTCTCGCCTCCGCTATTCACATTCTTCACTCCGCACCCCCGCGTCCTCATACCACCGCGACTACGTGTCGGGACCGGCCAGGACAGACTCGTAAAGAGGAGTGCATCGGCTTCTCTCGAAAGCTTGAGTTACGTAGGCGCGCGCCGCTTGTCCATACCTAGCACGCGTTTCAGAGGACTCCATCAGCCTCTCAATGGCGGCTGCACAGGCCTGCGCATCACCGGGCCGCACGACGGTTCCACACCGCGCATCCCGTATCCAGTCGGCGGTGGCGCTATCTGCGTCAACGACACCGAGCACAGGTCGCGCCGCCGCCATGTATGCCAACATTTTGCTCGGCGCGCACGTCTGACCCTTCCCCGCCGCCAAGGTGACGGCGCAAAGGTCGGCCGCCGCATAGATAGCCGGCATCAACTCCCTTGGTTGCAGCGGGAGAAAATGAACATTGCTGAGAGTTCTCTCTGAAGCGGCGCGCGCGACACGATCACGCGTCGCGCCGTCGCCGACAAACACCAAGGCGAAGTTGGTACGATCGCGCAGTAGATCGGCGGCGTAGACCAGAATCTCCGCGTCATTCAACATCCCGATCGTTCCGGCATACAGAAGTATGAAGCTATCGTCCGCCAAGCCATTCGCGCGACGCCACGCCCGAGCCTCTTCGAGGCCCGCGGCGGGCTCGACGGCAACCCAGAGCGGTAGCACAATCACTTTCTCAGGTTTCACGCCGCGCGCCACCAACAGAGAACGGAGCGCAGGCGCAAGCACAGCGACCGCAGTCGACCGATTACACACCATGGTGTCGAGCCGCGCAATGAGTCTTGCAACCACACCCCGCTTCAAGACTCCAGTATCCCATGCCACTTCGGGGTATATGTCCCAATTCGCAAATATGAATCGCGCGCGCTTGAGTTTAGCAAGCGCCAAAGCCACCGGCGTACCAACCAACGGCGGCGAAATGTCGAAAATGGCGTCGATCCGTCCGAGGCTCAGGCCGGCACAGAACGCGCCGACAGAATAGGTCGCGTAGTAAACAATTCGGCGAAGCACTGACCGCCTCAACCCCAGCGTGTGCCACACCCTCACAAGACGATAGCCGTCACGCCGCGTCTCCTGTCGCCAGCTGCGCCGCCAGCCCGCGTACAGACTGCCGTGCGGGAAATTCGGAAAGCCCGTGACCACGGTCACGTCGTGACCCTTCGCCGCCAAATCCTCCGCGAGCTCACGCACCATCGTGCCGGCGGACTGCACTTCCGGTGGGAAGACATAGCAATTTATCAGAATGCGCAGCGACCGACTCATGATCCACCACTGCTCGGACCCGAACAACCCGTTTCCCCGGTGCCCTGACCGGGCCACTCCGCCTCCAGCCGACTACGCAATTCGTCGAGCGAGCGCAGCACGCTAACGCGCGGATGGCTGTAGAAAGCCATTTCGAAGCCGTGAAGCACCACGCACCAGATCCGCCCTTTGAACTTTGGTGCGGACAAGTAGTCATACACAATTGACGAAAAGAACGTGATAACCAGATCGATATCGTCGTGACGCTCGTACTCACTGACGACAATTCTGTTGTTCCAGTCGGACTCGGGCGGAGTCAACGTCGCACGGTCTTCATGGTGTGGGTAGACCAACACCGTCCCCCCGCGCACCGCGGCGTTCACGACACGAATTACGTCTTTCGCCTCAGGCGTTGCGGGTCCCTGCGCCGCGACCGCAATGACGGGCCGCGAGGCGTCACCGATCGAACGGAACTCCGTGCCCTCTGGAGGCGTGAGCACGTAATCGCAATCATCATTCGCCACGATGTGTTTCCTAAACAGCTCGCGCTCCAGTTCGTTAAAGCACACAACCTCGTCGCAATGTATCTGTGCGACTACCGCCTGGTCCGCGATCGCGCCATGCTGCACAATGCGAAACTTCACGCCGCGCGCCGCACACAGTCCCCCCAGCCACGTTGCGTATCGGTCGTGGTGTGCAAATGTCGTCACGCTACGGAGCTCGTTCTCCGACACCATTGACCTGAGCGCCACGAACTCGAGCCACAGCCCCAGGCACGACGTCGAGCCGTCCCGGATAGCCATGCCTAGACTCCGGCTCCACATCGCAAGCCGACGCAGTAGGGCGGTGCCCGCAAGAAGTGACGTACCCCGCGCCGAAAGAGCCGAGTGTCCCCACCGAATAGCCGACACTCCGCCGCCGAGTAGCATCTGTTTGGCCAAGCGCTCGTGTCGTAACCCGTTAATTAAGACGACATCACGCGGCAGGCTCGATGCACGACGTGGAGCGATCGCCGTGGCTACAGCCGCCACGCCAAACACCTTCAGTCTGAATCCTACGCGGCCCGCCTTGCCAATCTCGTCATTTAACAGACCGGCGTGAAACAGACCGCGGAGCACGCCTTCAGCGTCCTCGGGACTATACGCCCGCATCGCGCTCCATCCCGGCACAAATCTGCCGAATCGCAACCAGCTACCACGGGATGGACGCAGCATCATTCGGCGCGCCACGGCGAGGCAGGACCCGAAGGCACAAACCTCGAGTCGCGATCGTGACGATGTGCAACGGCAAACGGTGCTGGGCGCAACACAGCGCGGACGACTGAGGCGGCGACGATTATTGCACCAACCGCCAGTCCGTCACGCAAGAGAATGTACGAGTTCGGCAGGAAGTTGTTTCGCGGGGCCCAAATGATCAGGTAGAACAGTTGATACGCGTACAGCACGGCAAGTCCAACTTGGCTCCGCCTGTCCGTGGCCTTCTCGAACAGTACGGCGAACACAACCCACAGCGCCGCGCCCGTTGCAACTCCGACCAGTCCAAACTCGAGCCACTCGGCAACCGCACTCGTCCCGATCGACTGGCCGCGCAAGTAAAATCCAGGGTTCGAAAAAAACGTTACTTTGTGACCCAAGTCGTTTCGCACCGCAAGCATTTCGAATGACTGGCCGACACGCAACAACTCAGGCGTCTTGGCGAGATTGTATAGATAGACCACCGGATCTAACACGTACGGATAACTCGCGTTCGCCATCGCAGGTCCCCACGTAATGATTAGCGCCGAGACCAGCATGCTGCTCCCGGTTCCGATTACAAACACCAAGATCATGTTCGCCACGTCTACAAACTCGAGTGTTTCGTTGACGCGTCTCGCGCCAATAAACAGTAATACGACAAAAAGAACGGGCGCCATTAACAGAAATCGACGAAAGGCGATCCGCTGGGCCGAGAACGTCTTGTTGTGGTACCAGAGCAGAAACACCAGCGTCACCATGAACATACCACGGGCGCCTTTCATCATGTCCGCTACCTCAGCAATTAGGAACATGCAGCCGTACACAAGAAACTCGCGCCTTGAGGGGGCATTTTTTAGTATTACCAAGAACGCGGCCGTCATCACGGTTGTGGAGACGCGGAGAGCAAAAGGCAACTCCAACACCTGCGACATTCCGCCGGAGTACATCGCGGCATAACCTGTCGCCGCCACCGCATTCATTTCAAGAATGGCGCGATACAGGAACAACGGCGTAGCTGCGACGAACAGTATTCGGGCCACTGACACCTCCGCCGCATCACGCTGGAGGTGTCGCGCTTTCAGTACTATCGCGGCGGAGAGTGCGAAGTACAGCGGTGTCTGCACAATCAACACTAGTAGAAACGCCTCAATTGTACGCGCCATCGCCCACAACGGCAGCGTCGCGCTGATCATTGTGTCGATCTCCTCAACTGCCGTCAGGTTCGCGAGATCTAACACGAATCGAGACAGCAGAAACATTCCGAATGCCAGGTGATAGAACATGAAAACCGAAGTGCTACCGACGTGCCGCACTACGGTAATTAGCACGTACGTGTAAACCATAATGGTCTCGATTTCGAGCAACGTAAGCCATAACGCAGCCCACTCGTCACCCACCGCCCGAACCACAACCGCCTGAACGACGAACGCCACAAACATAAAGCCATGGACGACAAATATCCGCTTATGCATGAGTGACCTCTGTGTGAGGCCCAAGTAGGCGTTCGTCCATCGCGCGAAACATTTCCGAGGCCGCCTCGAGTTGATGCATCTTGGCAAACCGGGCGAAATACTTCTCGCGCGCCTTCTGCCCTAGTGCCTCCCGCATTCGCCCGTCGGCCGCGAGTATTCGAAAGCGCGCGACGAACTCCGCGGCGTCGTCAGGGTCGTATAGCAAACCACTTACGCCATCATCGATCATTTCCGGTATGCCTGAAACGTTCGTGCTGAGAATCGGCTTTCCCAGGGCCATGTACTCCGCGACCGCGCGCGGGAATGCCTCGCCCCGCGATGTGAAAAGCGCGATATCCGCTGCTTGGACAAACTCGAGCGCGTTCTCTCGATGGCCGTGCAGGACAACGCGTCCAGCCGCGATGTGCGTCGCCAGCGCACGCCTCACTTCCTCGCCACCATGCGCATTCGACACCACGCCGACCAGGTGCACCTGCACCTCCTCCCTCGAATCGATCATCTGATCAAGAACCGAGGCGAGGAACTCTTGCCCTTTCCGGCGCTGCACCGAACCTACCATCACCACATGGAAGCGAGCTCTTGCGAGACCCAATCGGTCGCGCAGCGTCGTCGCGTCAACATTGCGACACCGCTCCACTTCGTCCTCGTCGATCGAATTCGGGAGATAGTACGTGGCGTGCTCACGCACTAACAGAGGCTTCCATTTTGCTCTGCAAATATCCGAAACAAAAATCAGTGTGTCGAATTCGTCAAGAAACTCCGCCGCATTGCGCACCCGCTCTTCCGGGTCGCCCGAGCCCTGCCATCTAAAAGATTCCGGACTACCCCGAACAATACACACGCGTTCCGACACGGGTACGCCCTTAAGGTCGAGGCGCGAATACAGGGTGGAGAACGAATTGACGAAGATGCGTACTGGTCCGCACTGATGCTTTCGTGCGCTGCTAAGGGGCACGGTCGACGCCTTACGAAGATCCAACACAAGCTTGGCGACCCACTTAGCGACATCCCGAATGTGCGCCTTCGGCATGGGATTGTCCCGTTTTACAACAAACTCTCTGACGATCGCCCTGACCGGCTTGCCGACAAACTCCATTGGGCGCCGCCCCACGGCAGACGTTGACAGCACGGCCACGTCAGAGTAGTGCGTCAACAGCATCAGCAGAAACTCGAATCCGGACCGCGACACGCCACCGTGCTGTCGCTCATTTAGTGCGTCCGACACATACACAATCACAGCGTGCTCCTCCGCACCAAGCCGTTACGCGAGTCGACGGCGCAGCCTGAGCGCGACCGTCGAAGTGAAACGCTCACGCAGTATTAACAACGCAGAACAATATGTGACGGCCGACAAACCGACACGCAGTGCAACCGCCGCGATACCAGCCGACGGACCCGCCGTAAGCCAGCAACCAAGGGCAACGAGCGCAATGGCGAGAGCGCTCTTGAGTACATTTAGGTCAAAAAACACATTGCCGTAACGACGCACGACCACGGCACCGATCATCACGCCAATCAGCGAATTGGCGACGACCAGCGCGCAAACGACGCCCATAGCTCCGTACGCACTATATGAGCGCGTCGCCAATAGCGCGAACGCCACGATCGATGCTCCCATGATCACGACCACTTCGCGGTAGCGCCGTTCGACATATAGCACTTGATGGGTAAGAACGTTATACACGCCGATGATTAGAATCAATGGCGCCATGCCCGCCAGAAGCGCCGCGCCTGCAGCAAATTGCGAGCCGAGCAGAACGGTAACGATCCATGAAGCATTGTACACCAGCATCAGAACAACAAAACCGCTCACCACTATCACCATGTCGAGGCTCTTCCGCACAAATAGCACGTAGCCGGCCCGGTCGGCGCCATGCAGCTGCGCGGACCGCGGAAGCAGCACCATAGCCCACGAAGTAATGAACACCAAGAGCACGCTAACAACTTTATAGACCGTGCTCATAACGCCGAGATCATGCATCGACATCAGCAATCCGAGAAGCACAACGTCCATTTTGCCAAAAAAGCCTGTCATAATGCTCATGACAAAGTTGGTACCGACTTCTGGCGTCCGGTAACGCCTTATTACTTCGCCGCTGAACGACAGGGCGTGAGCGTCGAACAGCAGTGCAAAATTGGCGATTAGAGGTACATTGTACGCGACTGCGTAGAGCAGTACGAAACGCAAGAAGTCCGCGGGCGTACGAACGAACGCAAACACGCCAATCAACAACAGCAGCTTACTTACCGTATTGCGAGCAAGAATAGCCGCCTGTCGCCCCAGGCCGACGAACACCCAATCATGACCGAGCGCATCGAACACTATCTGCGTCGCCAGAATGAGCACGACCAGCGCATAACGACTGAACGTATCAACCACGATACATAAGATCAGCAACACGATACAGCCAACTGCCGCGAGCAAGATCCGCAGCCCGAATATATCGCTGACTAATCGATTTATGCTCTCCATATCAGACCGGTGACGCCCAATTTCGCGAGTTCCGATCTTCGTAAGCCCGACGGTCGTTAGAATCACCATGTAACTAACCACCGCACTGGCCCAGTTAAACACCCCGATCTTGTCTGGCCCGAGCACGCGTGTGAGGTATGGCAGCAGCAATACAGGGAACAGCACATTCGTGCCTACGAGCAGACTATTAGTCACGAGGCCTTTCGCCGATGTTTCCCCTCTTCGGAGCAGTGTGGCTCGGATTC
The DNA here is from genome assembly GCA_049298815.1 of Thermoanaerobaculia bacterium. Classification (GTDB taxonomy): domain Bacteria; phylum Acidobacteriota; class Thermoanaerobaculia; order Gp7-AA8; family Gp7-AA8; genus JBAQWH01. The sequence continues at coordinate 16,298 of JBAQWH010000508.1, forward strand.
TCATAGTCTACGCCGCGGAGTCGCCGAAGGACAGAGTCTATGCGCAGCCAAGCCTCGCTCCGGTCTACCTACCTATAACGGTTCGCAAGGCGCCGATCACGCGATCCTGTTCTGCGCGCCCTAGCGTTACACTGCAGGGCAAGCTGAGGCCGCGCTCGAACAGCGTCTCCGCCACGGCGCCGCCCAAACGCCGCGCACCCGCGTAGAACGGCATCATGTGGGCGGGCGCCCAGACCGGCCGAGTATCGATCCCCTCACTTGCGAGTAACTTATGCACAACCTTTCGATCGCGTCGCGCGATAGCGGAGTCAATCAGAATCGAGTAGAGCCACATCGAGGGAGTGGACCAAGACGGTCGCGGCGGAAGCGTGATGCCTGGCATGTCGGCCAGCGCGTCATCGTACCGAGTGGCTATCTCCAACTTTCGCTGGATGAAATCGTCCAACATCTCGAGCTGAGCCACACCCAGCGCGGCGTTGAGGTTCGGCATGCGGTAATTGAAGCCAATCGTGTCGTGGAAGTACTCGGCACCCGGCAGCTTCGCTTGTGTAGTGAGGTGCTTCGCTCGTCTTGCAATGGAGGCATCTGTTGTAGTGATCATCCCTCCGCCGCCACTAGTGATGATCTTGTTACCGTTAAAGCTGTAGCACCCCAAGACCCCAACAGTGCCCACCTGCTTCCCTCCCAAGCCGCCCCCTGAGTAGCGTGCGCCCAAGGCCTCGGCGGCATCCTCGATGAGTGCCACACCATGCCTATCGCACGCTGCTGCGATCGGGGCTATGTCGACCGGGAGGCCGAGAACGTGCGCGACAAGGACGGCCTTTGGCATTCGCCGGCCCGCTCGTGCTCGGCCGTCAAGTTCTTCCACAATCAGATCCGGGTCGATGTTCCAGGTTTTCCAATCGGAGTCGGCGAGCACCGGACTAGCACCGACGTACGCTATTGGGTTCACGGTTGCGACAAAGGTGAAGTCCGATACGATCACTTCGTCCCCGGGCCCCACGCCTGCGACGCACAAGGCAACGTGCAGCGCGGCAGTCCCGTTGGCACACGCAACGGCATGCGGGCTTCCAACGTGTGCTGCGAACTCAGACTCGAAGCGATCGACGAATGGCCCGACACTTGACACGAAGTTCGTTTCAACACATTCCTGCAGGTAGCGGAGCGTGTTTCCTTCGAGGCACGGAACGGCGAGTGGGATCCGGTCTTCAGACATGAAATCGCTCCGCGTCAAATGTATTTATGTGAGATGAGAGCCACGCCGCGGTGCGCCCCAGGCCCTCTTCGAGCGACACTCTAGCGCTCCATCCGAGCTTCGCTTGCGCTCGTGACGGATCGGAGAGGAGCACCAGCACCTCGCTGGCCGTAGGCCTAAGTCGCTCTTCCTGCTGGACGACCGTCGCGGAAACCCCAAGGGTCTTGCAGGCAAGGTCGAACAACTCGCCAATCGAAACGGTGCGACCGGTCCCGAGCTGGATCACGTCGCCGTCGACGGCATCCGCCTCAGCTGCTCTGAGGAACCCGTCGACCGTGTCATCGACAAATGTCAGGTCTCGCCTCGGGTCGATCCTGCCCAGACGCACTTCCTTACGGCCTGAAAGTAGCTGGATGAGGAGCGTAGGCAGCACCGCGCGAGTCGACTGTCTGGGACCGTAGGTGTTGAATGGACGCAGCGTCACCACGGGCACGCCAAACGAACAGTGGTACGCCTCACAGAGCTTGTCCGCGGCGATCTTCGTGGCGCTGTATGGAGACTGGCCATGGAGCGGGTGAGTTTCTCGGATGGGCAGATCCTCTGGCGTCCCGTAGACCTCGCTCGTCGAGGTCTGGACGATACGACGGCATCCTGCACGCCTTACTGCCTCAAGTATGTTCAGGGTGCCGTGAACATTCGTATCGACGAAGCTCTGCGGTGACTGATAACTATAGGGAATAGCGATCAAAGCGGCCAAATGAAACACCGTGTCGATTCCGCGGCATGCCTCCTCGACGAATCGCGCGTCGCGAATGTCGCCGAGTCTGACGTCGATGGACCGCCTGACATCCTGACCCGACTCATCGAGCCAGCCGAGCGATCCGTTCGAGTTGTAAAAGCAGAACGCGCGCACGTTTGCTCCGAGCGCCACGAGTTTTTCCGTGAGATGGCTTCCGATGAAACCATCGGCGCCTGTCACAAGTACCTTCCGACCTGCCCAGTTCAAGTTGCTTCTCCCTCGCCCCGTGCTCTGCTCAGTTCCTGCGGACGGCCGATATCGGCCCATTCATCCTCGATGTGAAATGCACCCACCGGCTCGCTTCGTACGAAGCACTCCTCGATGAGGCCCGGAAGCCCGAACATCGTCTCTTTGGGGACGCGAGCAACGAGTTCTGGTTGCAGCACGTAGACGCCCGCATTCGCGAGCCAGGAGTGAACCGGCTTTTCTCTTATGCCGGTGATCTCATCCCCGTTGCACTCCAATACCCCGAACGGAACAGTATGAACGTAGTTGTGAGCGCCCACGGTGGCCATGTAACCGCCCGCGGCGTGAAAGTCGCACATGGCCGCGATGTCGACCTGCGTCAACAGATCTCCATTGAGCACGATGACGGGGTGCTCGGGGGTAGGCATCAGCGACAGAGATCCTCCCGTTCCAAGAGGAACGGTCTCCTTCAGATACTCTATTCGGCAGCCGAATGACGTGCCGTCACCGAAGTGCTGCTCGATGATTCCCGCCTTGTAGTTGACCGACAGGAAGATTCGGTGGATGCCGTGCCCAACCAAATGAAGAACGATCCTCTCGAGAATGGGCCGGCCGGCGACTCGGATCATCGGCTTCGGCACGGAGTCGGTGATCGGCCTGAGCCGCTCCCCACGGCCGCCCGCCATCACGACCGCTGAGTTCGCACGCGGGGCCGCGCCGATCAACTCCCGCAGCAGATGGAGTCCGACGAGCCGTCCGGTGTCGTCGAGCACCGGGATCTGCTGGAGCGTGCGCGCGCGCATAATGTCCAGGACCTCCGCTCTCCCAGTCCGGACGGAGACCGCGACGTAATGCCGGCTGATGCAGTCGGCGACTGAATTCTCCATCGCAGCCCCGCGCAACAGCGCGCGGCGAATGTCTCCGTCGGTCACGGTGCCGAGGAGATGTCCGCCCTCGTCGACGACGAGCGTAATCTCTACTGCGCCACGGTCGATGGCCTCCATCGCCTGACGGATCGTCGCGCTCTCCCGGATGGTGAGTCTGGCGAGCAGTTTCGTCATTCCGACCTCTCAGGCAAAGGTCCGGCCGGGACTCCCGCGACCACCGCACCCGGCGCAACGTTCTTGACGACTACTGAGCCCGCGCCAACGATCGCCCGCTCGCCGATGACAATGCCCTGCCTGACAGTCGCTCCGGCGCCGATGTGGGCCAGAGCCCCGACGGTTACTGCGCCGGCCAAAACGGCTCCTGACGACACATGTACGTGGTCGCCGATGCGACAGTCGTGCTCGACGATCGCACCGGTGTTCACGATGACGTTGCGGCCCAGGCGCGATCCCCAGTTGACGATGCAACCCGGAAGGAGTTGGACGCCTTCTCCGAGCACCGCCTCTGGAGAAACGATCGCCGACGGATGATGCACCGCGATGGGGTGGAGTCCGTGATCGATGGCCCGATTGAAAAGCCTCGCGCGGGGCGCGTTGTCGCCGACCCCGCCTAGCCCAATTGCGAAGCGCAAAGTCCCGCGACAGGCAAGCTGAGCCAGGAGTTCGTCGTCTCCGAGCACCCGAATACCGTTCCAGGTGGCACCGAGTGCCGCGGCATTACGGTCGATCACGCCGAGTGTGACGCTCTGATGCCGAAGGATCTCGAGAACCATGGCAGCGTGGCCGCCCGCCCCGAGAATCACGCACTCGATCACTGCGGTCATCATCGGACCCGCCCGCCTGCGCTGTGGATTCCGGTCGGCAGGTTCGAATGGGTGGGAGCCGTCGCGGGACACGCGTTCAATCGACCTCCCGAATGAGCACGCGGCTCGAGGTCAGCGTGGTCGCTGTTGCAGTGCCTGCCCTCTGCAGCCGGGGTGAAGACTCCGAGGATGTCGCCGCGGGCTTCCAGGAGTGACTCCAGACACACCCCGCTGAACTCGACCGCACCGACGAATACGTTCCTCATCAGTTCCCCGCTCTCACGTCGAAGAACCGTTTGAACAACAGCCTTCGGTCGAGCGCGACGTCCCGAATCGTCTCGACGATCGCCTCGGAGGCGCCACCTCGGCCGTATGGATTCTCGAGATCGGCCAGGGACGCGCGGAAATCCTGCGTCAGAGCCCGGCGGACCGCCTCGACGATCGCCACGGACTCGCATGGCACGTCGATCACATTCTTTCCGCGGATCCTGCCGAGTTGCCGCTCACCGATGTTGACGACCGGCAGGGAGAAAGACGCGGCCTCGATGATTCCAGACGATGAATTCCCGACCATGGCGGCTGATCCCGCCATGAGGCTGAAGTACACCTCGGTCCCGAGATCCTTGACTGCCAGGACATTGGGGCGACCGCGGGCATAGGCCTCGATCTGCTCCAGGATCACACGGCCACGCGTGTCTGCATTCGGGTACGTGATGACCGTCGGACGGTCGAAATGCGAAAGCGCCCGGAGCACCGCGGCGATGTCGTGGTCAGTCGCCTCCGAGTCGAGGGTGAGCGGGTGGAAGGTGACTATCAGTGGCGGGGTCGGGAGCGGAAAGGCTAGTCGTCGCTCGATCTCGGTGAGCGAGAGCGGCACGAATCCCTTTAGATTGTCAAGGCTCGGCGCGCCGACGTTCCGCACGCGCCAAGGCTCCTCCCCCATGTTGATCACCCGGTCGCGGTAGAACGCGGTCGACGTGAAGTGCAGGTGGCTCATCTTGGTAATACTGTGCCGGATCGCCTCGTCGATGACACCCTCCGTCGACTCTCCGCCGTGAAGGTGCGCGATCGGGAGATTGAACGGAATGGCCGCGGTGGCGGCGGCGAACATCTCGAAGCGGTCGCCGAGCACGAGCAGGAGGTCCGGACGCTCGCGCGAGTATGACTGAGCGAACCCGAGCACACCGAGGCCGATCGCCTTCGCGACGCCCTCCGGCGAATCGGACGACAGGAGGGTTTCGATCTTTTCGTCGGCTGTAAAACCATCCGCCACGATGGAGCGCACCGTGAGCCCGAACTCCGGCGACAGGTGCATTCCCGTGACGAGGAGACGCAGCCGCAACGACGCGTCGGTCTGGATCCGTCGGAGAACCGGTCGATAGATCCCGAAGTCGGCCCGGGACGTCGTGACGACACCGATGGTTCTCACCGCAGGTCTTCCCATCGCAGGAGCTCGTTGGCCGCGTAGGCGCGGCTCAGCGTCCTTCCCAAAACCTCATTGAATCTGGCGGGCGAGATGCCGGTCCCCGGACGCTTGGCCAGCAGCATCTCGACAGTCATCATCGTCCCGGCAGGGAGGTCGCGTGCGGCGACGAGGCTCTTGCGTGCAACATCCGCCGTGCCCGCCTCGCTCGGGGCGGGCACCTTGAGCCCGTTGCCGATCGACTGCTCGACCACCCGGATCCCCTCGACGAGAGCGGCGAGCTCCGACGGCTCGAGCGAGGCCGCGTGGTCCGGACCCGGAAGCGAGCGGTCCAGCGTGAAGTGCTTCTCGATCACGCACGCACCACGGGCCACCGCGGCGAGCGAAACCTCGTTCCGAGGGACGTGATCCGAGTACCCGACCGCCACGCCGTACGCCGCCCCCATCGTCTCCATTGCGGCGAGGTTCACGTGGGCGGGATCGGCTGGATAGTTGCTCACGCATTGCAGCAGGATCAGATCGCACGGCGCCGTCGCACGGATGGCGGCAACGGCTCCTGCGACCTCCTGCATGTTCGCCATACCGGTCGAGAGGATGAGTGGCTTTCTTTTCCGCGCAAGGTGCATCAGAAACGGATGGTTGGTGATCTCGCCTGAAGGGATTTTGTACGCCGGCACTCCCAGGTCCTCGAGAAAATCAGCGCTCGCTTCGTCAAAAGGCGACGAGAGGAACATCATCCCGACGCTCCGGCAGTGATCGATCAGCACCCGGTGGTCGTCCTGCGACAGCTCCAGCCGGCGAATCATCTCGATCTGCGACTCGTCGCGGTCGGTGGTCCGGAGTTGATAAACGGCTTTGGGCGCCCCCTGCGTCACGAGGCTTTCGGCGCGGAACGTCTGGAACTTCACGGCATCCGCGCCGGCTTCGACCGCGGCGTCGATCAGCCGGATGGCCATCTCGACGTTTCCGTTGTGATTGACTCCAGCTTCGGCGATCACGAAGCAAGGGCTGCCCACGCCGACCTTACGCCCGCCTATGTCCACAACGGGCGGCGGCGACATCGTCAGCATCGCACGAGCGATGGCAAGGTCGGCGGGGGTGTCGATGTCGACCGACCGTTCCCGCGGCATCAGGTGACCACGCGTCTCGGCGGTCCAGAACGTGCCGTCTCGACGGAGCCGCGCCGGCGAGGTCACGTAGACGGCCCCGTTGGGCCGAACTGCGCGCGCTGCATCCTGGCGTCGGTCTACGCCTTCTGCCGGCAGGAACGGCGTCAACCGGCTGAACTCGTCGATTCGGAAAGACCACTCCAGCGGGTGCTCGACAGCACACACGCTGACGACAGGATCACCGGTCTCGCGGAACATCCGAAGCGCCGCGACGACATCGTCCACTGCTGTGAGCGGGCTGGTCGGCTGCAGGAGAACGACGGCTTCGAAGTCGTCCCCGAAGGCATCCAGTGCGTGCAGCACCACGTCCGCCGAACGGGCCTCGTCTGTCGCGAGAGCGGCAGGGCGAAGGAAAGGCACCTCAGCTCCCCACGCAAGAGCGATGGCTGCGATGGTTTCGTCGTCGGTCGAGCACAGGACGCGCGATCCCGCACCGAGGGTTCGCGCGGCTTCTGCCGCGACACGCACCGCCTGCCCGACGAGCGGGATGCCAGCGAAGGGTGAAAGGTTCTTGCCGGGGAGTCCTTTGGATCCGCCGCGCGCGGGAACGATGAAGAGCGCCTTCAGCATCGTTGACGTCAGGCGCCCGCAGCCGTGGTACCGGGGAGGTCCTCGGTGTAGCCCTTCGAACCGCCGTAATACTGGCTGTAGTAACCGTAGCGCTCCCGCTGAGCTTCGAGATTGTTGATGAGGACGCCGAGAACGCGAACGTTCGAGCGCACCAGGCGGTCACGGGTCCTGGCGACCTGCTCGCGTGGCGTCTTGCCGCCGCGAACCGTGAGCACCGCTCCGTCCACCTGGTAACCGATGAGGATCGCGTCAGCGACGGCCCCCACAGGCGGTGCGTCGATGACGACGTAGTCGAAGTTTTGCCTCGCCACCTCCACGAACCGCTCCATGGCCGGAGACGAGAGCAGTCCGGACGGGTTCGGCGACGTCGGACCTGCCGGGATCAGAAAAAGACCGGGGACGCTGCTCGGCTTGATGGCCGTCGCCGCCTCGAGGTTCTCGGCAAGGATCGACACGAGTCCGGTCCGGTTCGAGACCTTGAAGACCTCGTGCACGCGCGGCTTGTGGAGATCGCCGTCGACCAGGAGCACGCGCTTGCCGAGTTGTGCGAGGACCACGGCCAGATTGATCGCCGTCGAAGTCTTCCCTTCGCCGGGGTGGCTCGAGGTGACGACGAGAGACTTCAGGCCACCGGCACGAGACAGCAGGAGTGCCGTCCGGAACGCCCGGTAGGACTCGGCCACGGTTGCCCGGGGATGCGTGTGGGGCAGCAGCTCGATGGCCACCTTGTCGTCCCCAGCGGCCCTGAGCTTGCGCTGCGCCTTCGCCCGGCCATAGCCGTAGCTGTAGACGTTCGCATTCGCGCTGCCGACCGCCGGGATGACGCCGAGCGCTGGCAACCCGAGGTACTTCTCGACCTGCTCTACAGAGCGGAGGCTACGGTCGAGATACTCGAGAAAGAACGCCAGGCCGAGGCCGAGCGCGATGCCGGCGATGAGACCCAGTGCGCCGTTTCTCTTGTAGGAGGGTCGAAAACGCTCGGTCGGTACGAGCGCTCGGTCCACGATGCGGACGTTCGAGATCCGCTCTCCGCGAAGGCGCGACGTCACTTCCGTCTCCGCCTGGCGCTTCAGAAGGGTGTCCAGCAGCGTCCGCTTCGTGTCGACCTCGGTCTTGAGGTTGTTGTACTCGACCGCGTTGCTGTTGAGCGTCATGGCCTCGCTCTTCTGGCCGGCCATGACCGCCTTGAGGCTTTGCTCGCGGCGCGCCGCCATCTGGTACTCCGTGCGGGCAACGTCGCGCGCCTTCGTCACCGTCTCCTGTGTAACAGAGACGAGATGCTGTTTGCTCTTCTCGATCTGCGCGCGGAGCTGCTGCATGGCCGGCCAGTCCGGCTTGTAGAGGTTCAGCTTCTCGGCGTATTCGCGCTCGAGCTTCGCCTGATCGTTCCGAAGCTGAGTGATGAGCCCGTTCGAGAGGCTGTCGGCAACCGCTTCAGGTCTCGCCGTCTGCAGTTCGTAATACCGAGCTTCCTTCGCGACCCGATCGGCAACCGCGTCGGCGTAGTCCTTGTTCAGACTCTCGAGGTTCTGGAGCGTGATGTTCGCCTTCGGGTCGGTGGAGATGATGTCCTTCTGGCGGCCGTAAGCCTGGAGCTGCCGCTCCTTCTCATCGATCTCACTCTTGAGCTGCTCGAGCTGCGTCGTAAGGAACCGCGTCGCTTGACCCACGACGAGGAACTTCGCCTCAATGTTCCAGTCGATGTACGCCTCGGCCACGGCGTTCGCGATGTCCGCCGACAGCTTCGGAGACGGGGTCGTCGCCGACAGCTCGACCAGCGCCGTACCTCGCTGCGGCCGGGTCTCGACCGCCTCCTGCACTTTCATCGCGATGCGCGAAACGTCCGTGCTCGTCTTGGCACCGGCAAATCCGCTCTCCATCGGTCCGAAGAGCGGATTCTGTGCGAGCCGCAGGCGCTCCACGACGCGCTCACCGATCTCACGACTGCGCATCAGCCGCGTCTGCGTCGGCACGAATTCGGGGTCGAACGGCGCGTACGCCGGCGCGTTCCCGGTGACGTCCATAGGCGACGCTTTTTCCCGTTCGACGTTGAGAACGGCCGTCGCCTTGTATGTCGGCGTGGAAACGACCGAGATCACGACTGCGGCCAGGACGCACGCGGCCACACAGATCGCGACGAGCCGCTGGTGCTTTCGTACTGTGTCCCAGTACTCGGCGAGGTTGATCTCCCCGTGCGGCTGATCCACGACTCTGAATTCCGGATCGTTCGTCATCAAAAGAACGCCTGCTTGACGATGACGACGTCATCGGCATTGAGTTGAGGGTCGTTGATGCGGCCGGCAAGGACGGCCTTGTAGTCGATCTCGGTCTCGGTGTCCTGGCCGGTCACGCCCCGACGGCTGATCCGGATTCTTTTCGACGCGCGGTCGGTCAGCCCGCCGGCCTTCGCGATGACCGTCAGCAAGGTCAGCCGGTCGTCGCTGTCGAACTCCATCGCGCCCGGCGCTTTCACCTCGCCGAGGCAGAAGACCTTCACCGTCGTCTTCGCGGGGATGTTCACGACGTCCGACGGGCGGAGCGGGATGTTCCACTTCGTGCTCGACGAACGGAGCAGGTCGTCCGTCCTGATCTCGAGGATGTCGGACGCTCCGCTGTCGGACGTCCGCATGACGTAGATCTTCTTGCCAGCCAACGACGTGAGGCCGCCGGCCGCCGAAATTGCCTGGAGGAGCGTGTACCGCCCCGATACGTTGAGCGACCCTGGACGCGCCACGGCGCCGACGATCGAGAGCGGCTTGTTCGCGAATTCCTTCACGACGAACGTCACGTTCGCGCGGTTCACGTACTTCGACATCAGCACCTGCGAGAGCCGCTCGGCCGCCTCGAGCGGCGTCATGCCGGCGACCGCGAAGGCGCCGACCAGCGGGAGCTCGATCGTCCCGGTGTCGGTGACCCGGCGCTCGACGTTCAGCTCCGGGATCTCGAGCACCTTGACGTCCACGAGGTCCTTCGGGCCGAGCGTGTACTCGACCGAGTCGACGTCAGGCGCGTCCTGCGCCAGGCCCGGAGCCGCCAACAGCATCACGGCCGCAAGCGCGATGAGAGAGAAAGCAAAGCCGCCCATGCGGCGGGACGACGGGGTCATCGGAACGAGTCTCCTGAGATCACCAGACCTGTCTGGACACGCACGATCGATCGATCGTACTCGGCTAAATTGGAGGTGTAATCGGACTGCGAAACGGTCACCGCAAGGGCCATATTTCGATAGACGCGGAACGACGCGGTGCCGCCGAAGGTCTTGACGTCGTCGACGCGCACGACCGCCGGCTGGCCGCGTCCGGGGCTGACCGCAACGTCGTAGTCGTTCTGCCCGACGTCGCCGAACGCGCGCAACGCCAGCCGCTGGCCGATCCGGGCCGTCAGCGCGAGGCCGTTGCGGTCCTCGAAGAAGTAAGGCGTATCCGCAAAGAGGCCGTAGGTGACGCGCTGGTGGCCGTAGACTTCCGCCGTGAGCGGCGCCGAGAACTCGTACTGCGCGAAGTATGAGCCGGTCGTCGCCGAGTACTCCCGGAAGGACGAGCCGTTGAGCGCCGTCCCCTCGCGCTGTCCCGCACTGAGGTTCACGTAGAACTTCGGCCGATCGTAGTGGATCCCGACGATCGCCGCCTGGCTCTCGTTGTCGCGCCGGAGCGCGTCGGTGTCGAACTCCGAGCGCGTCTGCTCGCCGGCCACCGAGACGTCGAAGAAGCTCGTCAGCCTGTACCGGAGGCCCGCGCGAACGAGGCTGTCGTCGCGGTCGAGCTCGTCGATGCGGGCGAGCTCGTCACTGCCCGCCACATCGCCTGCGTCGTAGTCGAGGCCGCGGGTCTGCCCCGCAGCGAACAGCGAGAGACGCGACGGGAGGATGTCGACCTCGGCATCGAGTCCCACGTCGTTCGTGCCGAGGATCGCCGGAGCCTCGAGCTCGGAGCTGACATACCCGATGCGCTTCGACGTTCCGACGGTCCCTTCGAGCTGCATCCGGTTGAACAGCGCCACCGCGGACGCGTTGTACGTCCCGCCGAAGAACCGGCGGTCCGCCAAATCCTTGTACCAGGAGTACTCGGGGAGAGCATCGCCCCGGATGTAGCCCTTCGGCCCGAACGGAAGCGTCCAGTGAATCCCGCCGGCGACGGTCGCCGTCCAGTCTGAGACCGGATCGCCCTCGGACGAGGCGTAGACGTTGTCGTTGTAGCCGAGGTCGCGGAAGAGAAGGCGAGGCTGTATCCGGAAGGGGCCGAGGCGATAGCGGGCAGCCTCCAGCTCCTGGCGGATCTGCTCGGCGCGCGGCACGAGCCGCTGCCTCGGGACCTGATCGCTGGTGAGCTGCGCCTCAACGCCGACGGCAACGCCGGCGGCCGCGATGGCGATCGCAAGTACGTACTTCTTCATAATCAGAAAGGACCTCGGACCCCGGACTTATTGGGAGTGCGCATTGTAGCGGGCGGAGTTTCCGCTGTCGATCACCCGGATTGGTTATTTATTTGTTCTTTCCCTCGCGCCTTCACCGTTCCGTTGTTTGGCTTCTGCCGACGGGGAGCCCCTCACCCCGGTTCTCCATCGGCTGCGCCCTCC
>JBAQWH010000509.1:0-3916 GCA_049298815.1 Thermoanaerobaculia bacterium
CCGCTGTTCTTCTCGAGCGCGAGCACGCGCAGCGTCGGATGCTCGATGCGGCTCTCGCGGAGGACCGCGAGGCTGCGGTCGGTCGAGCCGTCGTCGACCGCCACGATCTCGTACGACCATCCTCGGCCGGCAAGCGCGGCCTCGATCTCCCGAAGGAGGATCGGGATGTTCTCTTCCTCGTTGTAGGCGGGGAAGACGACGGAGAGATCGGGCTGGGACGTCATTTTCGCGGGAGTGTAACCGAGAAGGCGCGCTCGAAATTTGCCGTCGTCTGCGCGGCGACCTCCTCGAGGGGGAGATCCCAGAGCCCGGCGAGGAGGGCGGCCACCTTGACCACGTGGGCCGGTTCGTTCTCCTTGCCGCGGAACGGCACCGGCGCGAGGAACGGCGTGTCGGTCTCGATGAGCACGCGGTCGCGCGGCAGCTCGCGCGCAACGCCGCGCAGCATGTCGGCGTTCCTGAACGTGACGATCCCGGAGAACGAGATGTAGTAACCGCGCTCGACGAGCTTCAGCGCCGGCTCGAGCGTCTCCGTGTACGAGTGAAGGATTCCGCGCGCGCCGGCCGCGTCGTCACTCGCGAGAATCTCGAGGAGGTCCTCGGTCGACTCGCGGTTGTGGACGATCACCGGGAGGTCGAGGCGGCGCCCGAGGTCGAGGTGGCGGATGAAGACGTCGCGCTGCACCTCGCGGGGGGAGTGCATGTAGTGGTAGTCGAGACCCGCCTCGCCGATCGCGACGACCCGCGCGTGCTTCGCGAGCCGCTCGATCTCGGCGAATGCCGCGGCATTGCAGTCCTTCGCCTCGTGCGGGTGGAATCCGACCGCAGCCCAGACGTCATCGTGCTGCTCCGCGAGGGCAACCGCCGGCGCCGCGTCGTCGAGCTTCGTCGCAGGAACCACGAACCCGCCTACGCCACCCTCCCGCGCCCGCTGCAACACGGAGGCAGCGTCGGCCATCGTCAAATGACAGTGCGAATCGGTGAAGACAGGCATGCGGACGGAGTCTATCGGAGCGGGTGGAAATTGAGGGATGGGACGGATGGGACCAATGGGACGCATGGGACAAATGGGAACCCGCCCTCCCTGGCAAGAAACGGCCGGCTGACCGGGCGGGAGGGTCCCATCTGTCCCATTTGTCCCATCTGTCCCATACGTCCCATCCGCTAATCGGCCTTCCCCTCGAGCAGCGACATCACCATCTCCTCGTACGTCCCGACCGCCGCGAGCAGCTCGCGCTTCGAGATCTTCTCGGTCGCGCTGTGGGCGTCGAGGATCGAGCCGGGGCCGAAGAGCAGCGGGCGGCCGAGGTTCCCGAGATGCGGGACGTCGGTGTTGAACGCGACGACCATCCCCTCGTGGCCGGCGGGGACGACCATCCGCTGTGGCGGATTGCCGCGCGACAACGTGACCTCGCCGTCGTAGCGCGCGACGAGCGCCGTGAGCTTCGCGAGCGTCGCGTCCGGAGATCCCGCGAGGCGGAAGATCATCTCGAGCTCCGCGCTCGCCGGCACGATGTTCGGCTTCTCGCCCCCTCGCACCACGCCGACGTTCGCCGTCGTCGCGCCGAGCACCGGATCGGAGCCCCAGTCGGTGGCGTTGATCTCCGCGACCGCCGCGACGAGCTTTCTGATCGCGGAGTCGCCGCGCTCCGGATAGGCCGAGTGCGCGGCGACGCCGCGGAACGAGACGAAGCAGGTGAGCGCCCCTTTCGAGGCGCGTGCGAACTTCGACTCGGTCGGCTCGCCGACGACGACGTACTCCGATCCGAGGTGAGCGAAGTGCTCGTTCGCCCGCTTCGCGCCGATCGAGTCGGTCTCCTCCGCGATCACGAAGAGGAACGCGAAGTCGGTCACGCCGCGCCCGCGCAGCCTCTCTCCCGCCGAGATCATCGCCGCGAGGATCCCCTTCGTGTCGCACGCGCCGCGGCCGTAGACGTGCTCCTCGTCCTCGTACGAGGCGAACCACGGCGGGACCGTGTCGAGGTGCGAGTTGATGACGACGCGCGGGCGTCCGCCGGCCGACGCGTAGAGGTTGAAGCGTCCCGGCTCGACTTCGTGGCGCTCGGTCTCGAATCCGTACGCGCTGAGGAGATCGTCGAGGAACTCCCCGACCGCCCCTTCGTCGCCGGTGGTCGAGGGGATGTCGATGAGTTGCCGCGCGAGGGAAATCGGGTCGATGGGCATGGGGAGAGTTTGAAGAGTGAAGTGTGAAGTGTGAAGAGTGAAATGTGAAAAGCCCTTCACTCTTCACTCTTCGCTCTTCACCCTTCCAGAGGACACTCCGTCATCGGCAGGGGTCAACCCTCACAAAAGAAATTACTTAGCTCGCGGTGCTCGTTTTATCCGCCGTGCAGAAGCTCTTTCCTCTCCTCGTCCTGCTTCTCGTTCCTGCCGCGCAGGGGGCGGTGCGCTTCGTCACGCCGCAGCACGGCGCGCAGACAGTCGGCCCGATGGCGATCGAGGTCACCACGACTGCAGCTGCGGTCGACCGCGTCGACTTCTACGTCGACGGAGCGCTCGCCGGTGTCGCGCGCAAGCCTCCCTATCGGATCGTCTACGACTTCGGCACCGAGCTCGCCGCCCGCACCGTGACCGCGCGCGTCTGGGCCGACGCGTACAAGACCAGCGAGAGCGCGAGCGTGACGACCGCCGCGCTCACTGCGGGAGAGAGCATCACGGTCGATGTCGTCGAAGTCCCGCTCCGTCTCCGGAGCCGGCAGGGGGTGAAGGCCTCCGATCTCCTCGTGCGGGAGAACGGCATAACGCAAACGATCCGGCAGGTGACGTTCGAGCGGCCTGCCGCGCACTTCGCGTTCGTCGTCGACCGCTCGCTCAGCATGGGCGACGGGAAGCTCGAGGCGACCCTCGCGGCAGTCGAGGCTGCGCTCGGACAGCTCCGTCCCGGCGACCGCTCCTCGATCGTCCTCTTCAATCACACGGTGGCGCGATCGCGGCCGATCGCGCGCGGCGAGTCGCTCCGCGCGCTCTTCCGCGAGGTCGTCCCCTCGGGCGGCACGTCGCTCCGCGACGCACTCGCCTCGATCGCCTCGACCGACCGCACTTACGCGATCACCATCACGGACGGCGGCGACCGCAACAGCTCGCTCACCGACGAGGTGGCGCTTCGAAAGATCAGCGGCACGAAGACCGTGGTCGAGGCGATCGTTCTCGGCAGCTCGCGCACGAACTTCCTCGACCGCGCTGCGCAGAACACCGGGGGGCGCGTCGTCGCCGCCACGCGCGACAGCGTCGGCACGTCGCTCGAGACGTTGATGGCCGACATCAACAGCCGCTACCTCCTCGTCTACCAGAGCCAGGGAACGAGACGCGGCTGGCGCACGATCACCGTGACGCCGAAGCGTCGCACCGTGGCGATTCTCAACGCGCGGAAGGGGTACTTCGCAGAATGAGCCGGCTCCTTCTCGCAGCCGCCGTGCTGCTCGTGACTTCGGCCGCATTCGCGCAGCAGGGGCGGATCGCGAGCGACTTCGAGGTCGCGCGGATCGAGCGTCAGCTCGCGAGCTCGCGCGACTTTCTCGCACAGCTCTCGGCCCGCCTGAACCTCGGCGACGTCCGGATGACGCGTCACGAGCGCTCGCTGGCGCGCGTCGAGTACGGACGCGCACTCGCACTCGCTGCCACGGAGCGCCAGCGCGCGCGGACCGACGGCGACATCACGCAGTACGCCACCGCCACCTCGTACGCGGCGCTCGCACACGCGAAGCTCGGCGAGACGTCCGAGGCGTTCGAGCTGCTCGAAGAGTCGCTGCGCGTCTCCGGCGACAGCGCGAAGAGCTGGAACCTCTACTCGACCTCGATGAGCGTGCTCGGGCGGAGCGCGAAGGTGGTCGCCGGCGCCCGCAACGCGGTCACGATCGCGCAGCGCTCGCTCGAAGCCGATGCGACCGTCGACCAC
>JBAQWH010000510.1:0-3810 GCA_049298815.1 Thermoanaerobaculia bacterium
CCGCGCCGCGAGGTCGAGCCAGCCGCCGGTGCTCGTGATGCGGGCGCACGGTTTCCCGTCGAGCCGCAGCACCTCGTTACGCAGGATGAAGCGGCTGCCATCCGGTGCGAGGCCTGCAAGCGCCAGCGTGACGTTGACCTCCTGCAGCAGCGCGACCTCGCGGAAGTACTCGACCTCGTCCTTCCTCACGACCGGACCGATCCGCAGCTTCGCGAACTCCTCCATCGGAAAGCCGTGGTCCGCGAAGTAGCACATCCGGACGTCGGCCGACTTGTCGAGAAAGGCGGTGTTCCTCATGTGCGAGTTGAAGTCCATGTCGGCCCAGCCGGCAAAGAGCGTTTTCGAGTACATCGGCCACCTCACATCAGGATCGGGATGGGGCAGTCTACTGCGGGCGATCCGGCGTGCCTCGAGTGCCATCGGATTCGCAGCGGCAATGAGAGAGGCGCGGCAAATCCTGGCCCCGGATCCACGTCCGATCATCGCGGTGCAGCGATGGGCACCTCGACGCAGTTGATTGCGTCGCGAAGCCGCGTCGCCGTGGGACAGGCGCGCTGCGCGTACCATCCGGCGAACGTGCTGATCGCCAGGATGGCGAGGAACGGAATCGCAGTCGCTCGGATGACGCTGCCGACCCACCCCGGCGCATCGACCTTCCTCGCGCGTCGCACGAGCGCCGCCGCGAGCACCGCGTCGAACGCTGCTTCGGCCATGATGCCCGGCGCCGCGTAGACGAGGTACCCGCCGGCGATCGCGAGCACCGCGGCGAGCGCCAGGACCACGAGGAACACTCCATCGTCGAGGTCGATCGAAAAGAAGGAGCCCAACCCTTCCGATCCCACTTCCGGCACCGGCTTCGACGCCGACGCGGCGAGTTGTAGCGGCGGCGAGCTTTCCCACGAGCCGGTCGCGCCGCCGCCGCCGAAACGTCCACCGCCCCCGACGTCCGGCAGGTCGAAATCACCGACCGTAAGAACCGCATCGAACAGCTCCAGCGGAATGTCTGGCCGACTTGCTCCTTCCATGCGGCGCGCCGCCACCCCGACGTACCAGAGCCAGACGCGCATTGCCGCCAGGAAAACGGCGTAGCCGGCGAATACCGCGATCGCGTAGCGCAGCCAAAGCCGATTCACTTCGAGCGCGAGGAGGACCCTGGTCGCGACGATCCCCGCGAGGAAGGTCAGCATCAGGATGAGCGACATGTGGAATCGAAGTAGGAACCGCTTCTTCAGCCAGCCGGCGAAGTGCGTCCTCCAGACTCTCGTATCGCCGGTCAGGACAGCCGATCGACCCATCAAAGCGCTCCTTCAGACGCGATCCACCGCCATTGTCGCAAAGACGCGCGTTCATCATGCACGATGCCGGCTACCAGCAACCTGCTGCGCAGTGCCGAAAGATCGGCCGCGTGCGGTTCCTGAAACCGGAAGAGCAAAGGTGTGACCCCTCCGACTCCGGAAGAGCAAAGGTGTGACCCCTCCGACTCGCCCCTCCGACTCCCGCGCCCTCGTGCGTTGCGCGCGCGTCCGCTCTCCATGCCCGACCCATGTCAATGTCACTTGACATGACATGACAAGCGTGCTTTACTTCTCCTCGATCAAGAGGAGACGCCGATGACGACCAGAGACACCACCGCAGTTCTCACCCGCAAGCGCTTCGCACTGTTCGCAGCCGCGGCCTACGTCGTTGCGTACGTGGTGGCGCTCGGGGTCTCCGAGACCTCGGTGCCCGATGCCGTGAAGTTCGCGCTCAGCGTGATTGCGGTTGGTACGTTCGGGGTACTTCTCATTGCGGAGCTGCGCCTCACGCACGAGCTCGATGAGCTCCAGCAGCGCATTCAGCTCGAGGCGCTCGCCTTCGCGTTTCCGCTCAGCGTCGGTGTGGTGATGCTCCTCGGCCTTCTGCAGCGCTTCTGGGTATTGCCGGTCGAGGACGCGAGCTACCGCCACATCTGGCCGGTGATGATCATCTTCTACGCCATCGGTCTCGCCCGGGCGCGGCGGAGGTACTGATGAGAAACCGGCTGCGGGAACTGCGTGCCGAGCGTCAGTGGACGCAGGCCGACCTCGCCGAGCGGCTCGAGGTCTCGCGTCAAACGGTGAACGCCATCGAGGTCGGCCGGTACGATCCCAGTCTGCCGCTCGCGTTCCGCATCGCGCGCGTCTTCTCCATGCGCATCGAGGAGCTGTTCTTCGAGGACGACACCGCACTCCACTAGAGTGAGCACCGATCGTGCGCACCGGTTATCCTCGTCGTCTCGCACGATGAACGATCCCTCGAACGGTTACGACGCGATTGCCGCTCCATTCGCGGCCAGCCGCGAGTCACGCCCGATCGGGATTGGCCACGTGACGTCGTGGGCTTCGCGCTTTGCTCCCGGCTCCGCCATTCTCGATCTCGGGTGCGGCACCGGCCTACCGATCGCGCGTTCGCTCAGCGCTGCAGGCCTTCACGTCTTCGGTGTCGACGCGTCGCCAGCCATGGTCGCAGCGTTCAGGACCAACGTGCCTGAAGCCGCGGTCGTCTGCGAGCCGGTCGAGACCTCCGCCTTCTTCGACCGCTCGTTCGACGGCGTGATCGCCTGGGGGCTGCTCTTCCTGCTTCCCGCCGAGGTCCAGACGGGGCTGATCGCACGCGTCGCTCGCGTAGTGAAGCCTGGCGGCTCGTTCCTCTTCACGGCCCCGTCCGTCCCCTGCCACTGGAACGATGTGCTCACCGGGCAGACATCCGAATCGCTCGGCGCGGACGGCTACGCCGCTGCGCTGGATGCAGCGGGCCTCACTCTGCTGCGCGAGTACGAGGACGAAGGTGAGAATCACTACTACGAGGCCGAGCTAGGCGAAAGGTCACGCACGGCGGACGGGTCTGCACGATGACGAAACAACGGGGGCCGAACGATCCGTTCGCGGCTTGGCGTGAGTGGCTGGATCACCGGTACGACCCAGGCCACTACCTCGGAGGACGAATTCATCCCTTGTACCGAGCGATGCGGACTCGGTCGAAGTTCGGCCTGGGGGTCGGGCTCGCGCTCATCGCGGTCGTGGCGGCCGTGGCAGCGGTTTTCTTTCCGTCAGCGCGCGCGGTACTTCTGATCTACGCGCTGATCATGGCGGCGCTTGCTGTAGCCAACATCCGCGAGGCACGCAAAGCGGGGCCCCCTCGAGATCGCGTGGACGATGAGCCGTGACGTGAGTCGCCGCCCATCCGAACCCGCGCAAACCTCGGGATCCTTCGTCATCCTTCGTCGCTTCCCGCTCGAGCCGAGACGCCCGACCTACTTCTTCGGCGGCTCGATCCGGCGATGGGTCTCGCTCACGACCATCAGCGCGGCCGATCCGTACCACGGCGTGAGCTCCGGAACGAAGACTCCCGCTGCGACCGCGGGATCGAGGACCACGAGCTTCTCGGCCTCCTCGATGGTCGCGACGTTGAAGATGTAGAGCCCGCGATAAGTCCTGTCGTTCTTTCCGAAGGGACCTGCGACCGCGAGCTTCCCTTCCTCTGCAAGACGCCCGATGTTCGCGAAGTGACCGGCGAAGATCTTCTTCCGCTCGTCTCCCTGCACCTTCGCGTCGTTCGGTCCGGTCTTGAGGATGCAGAGGACGTACGACCTCATGCCGCGTTCGTCCGCGCCGAGGCGTTCGGCGAGCTTCGCATCGAATGCGGGATCCTGCGCCGCGAGCGGCAGGGCCAGTGTCAGGAGCAGAAGGGCGGAGAGGAGGCCTCGTGTCGGTCGCATGGCGCAACTATAAAGCGCGCTCGTCATGCGACAGAAGCGCATTGCGGCCCGAACCGCCTACCGATGCAGCTGCC
>JBAQWH010000511.1:0-2537 GCA_049298815.1 Thermoanaerobaculia bacterium
ATGCCCCGGAGGGGCTGAGGACGGCGAAGGACCCCGAGGTTCTCTGCGGGGCGGGCGTGCGGCTCCGTAGTTTCCGGATCCTTCGCCGCGCTCCAGCCCCTCCGGGGCTTGCGCCGGCTCAGGATGACACTCACTCGTGCCGCGACACCGCCGCGGCGATCGTGAACATCGCCGGTCCGGCGAAATGCGTCAGCAGCCGCGCGGCGGTGACGCTTGCGAGCTCGGCCGTGTTCCACATCGTGACCGAGTAGACCGCCACGTACATCGCCATCATCGGGAAGATTGCGGCCGAAGCGAGTCCGACGCTCCGCCACTCGCGGCGCCACATCAGCCAGATGGCCGCAATGCCGACCGCAATCCAGAACGGTCCCCAGTCGCGCCACTCGACGAAGTACACGCCGAAGATGCGGACCGCGTCGGGGACACGGTCCAGCTGCCCCGGAAGCGTCATCAGGAGTGCGGTGAGGTCTTCCTCGTCCGAGGACGGGATGCGCGCGCGCCACATGAGGAGAGAGGTGATGGCGACGGCAAGTGGCGCAGCCGCGATCCACGCGCGGCGCCCGAAGACTGCCACCGCGGCAGCGATCAAGACCAGACTGAAGGGCAGTCCCTCCTGTTTCGTCAGCGCGGCGCAGGCGATCCAGAAGCCGAGTCGTCCGGGGGACTTTCCGTCGACGAGCTCGAAGAACGCGCAGGCGACGAACGCAGCGAGCGGCAGATCGCACGACGCCGACATCGCACCGCCTTCGACATCGATCGCGATCTGCGGCAGCGCGACCAGCAGCACCGCACTCCACGCTCCGATGGCTTCGGAGAACCACGCCGCGAACCGGCGTCGCACCTCCAGCGCAAACGAGATCGCGACGAGAACGTATAGCCATCGCACGTGACGGTCGTCGAGATCGCTCGCGACGAACATGACGGTCGCCGCGTCGATCGGCACGAGCAGCGGATATTCGTTGCGGAGCGTGGCCGACGTGAGGTTCTGAAAATACGGACCGTCGACCTGGCGCTCGTGCGCGATCGCCTTCGCCTTCATGAGCCAGAACGCGCGGCCGTCGTAGTCGATGAGCGGAACGATCGCCGTGATCGTCAGCAGCACGCCGGCGATCGACCCCAGCAGCAGCGTCGGCAGGACCGGGTACTTGACCCGCTCGACGACCGCGGGGTGGCGCGTCCGCCAGAGAACGACCGCAGCCCCGAAGATCGCTGCGGCACCGGCGACGATCAGCGGAACCCGCAAGGACGCTGCGACGAACAGCACGGCTCCCCATGCACCGGCGCCCGCAAGAAAGAGCGGCACGCGGCCGATGATTCGAGAGACGGCGAGACCGATCAGGGGGAAGAAGAGGATCGTGAAGAGCAGTCCCGTCATCGGCGAGCCTCCGGCCATCCGAAGACCGTGGGACCTGTGCCGTCGCGCCGGGAGGTGAACGCAATGACCGGCGCCGTCGCAGTCACCTCGACCGCAGCATGCGGGCCGAGGTCGCGGAGAGCGTGAGGCGGCAGCTCGACGTCGCGCCCGTCGACCCTCACCACCGTGGTGCTGCCGCCTGCATTGACGACCCAGAGGCGATCGCCCGCCGGAACACGCTGCGGCAGCTGTGGCGTCGTCGCGAAGATGTGAACGGGAGTCGCATGCCCACGCCCGCGGTTCACGAGCCACGCGCCGGCGCGCATCGGCCGATCGGAGCGCGCTTCGATCCAGCCGCTTCGCAGTCCGCCAAAGACTTCGTCGGCCAGGTCGCCGAAGACGAGCGGCTCGCCCGGCAGGAGCTCGAACTGCTTCGCCTCGCCCGATGGATGGAACCTCAGTGTGAGGTGCGCCGGCTCTTCGCTCGCGAACACCGCCTCCGTCACCCAGATGTCGGGTGGCCATCCGTCGAGCGACGCGACGAACGGGACGATCAGGTCCCGCGAGGGGAGCGTGAACGGCTGCGGCGAGCGGACCGTACGGCTTTTCGAAAGGTGCTCGCGGCGGACCTGCTCGTACGTCATCCAGCGCACTTCCTCACCTTGCGTCAGGTCGACGTAGACGAGCATCGGCGGCCGTGCCTCCCCCGCCGTCCGGTAGTGGTCGAGTCCACTGAAGAACCTCACACGCCGCGGGTAGAGGTAGTAGTTCACGAGGACGCCGCGGTCGATCGCCGGCCGCTGCGCGAGCACGACCGCAATCGACGTGTCGTGAGGGAGCGCGAGCCTGTAATTGCGCACCGACTCGTAGAACCCCGGCATCACCGCCATCCGCCGCGACGAATACGGTTGGCCCGCGAGTCCCCCGGCGCGCTCGAGGCCTCGGGCCAGCTCGGGAGCCGTGACCCACAAAGCGGCAGCGCAGAGGATGGCGAAAACCGCGTGACGGAAGGGCAGTGACATTCGACCCGGGGATGATTTCATCATTCAGGGTCGACCTTCATCACCTTCGTCCGCGGTCGAACGCGTCACGCGCGGCGCGCCACGTCCAGGATCTCCGCGAGCACGCCCGCCGCCGTCACCTCCGGACCGGCACCGGGGCCTGCGATCGTCAGCGGCACGCC
>JBAQWH010000512.1:0-16649 GCA_049298815.1 Thermoanaerobaculia bacterium
GGGTACGCGAGATAGAGGACGTAGATCGCGGTGGCGAACCAGAAGCGCCACCCCAAGCCTGCCTCCGCGGTCGGTGCCAGCGCGATGGCAAAAGCCGTCAGCATGGCGCTGACCGGCACCACTTCGAAGTCGTGACTCTTCCACGCCACCACGAGAGTCGTGATTGCGAGCAGGAGGTGCGTGGCCAGCAGAGCCGGAAGGATCGACTCTCCGCCGCGAACGCCAGCGAGGATCGCCACGACGTGTCCGCCCAGAAGTGCGGCGTACACCGAGTGCTTGAAGGCGATGGAGAACCGCCGGCCAATGCGCCTCCAGACGAGGGTCCACGCGGCGACGAGGAGCGTCGCGACGAGTGCGACGACAGCCCACCTCGTGCTCTTCACCTGATCGGTCCACGCGAAGAGAACCACCTCGGTGGCGATCGTCGTGATCAAGAGCATCAGCGGACGGCGGAGGACGAGAGCTGCTGCACCGGCGGCGAGGTCGACGAGTGCGAGGACGGCGAAGAGAGGCCAGGGAGGCATTCCGAGAGCCGGCCGGCTCGCGACGTAGAACAGGAATGCGTGCGCGAAGAGCGCCAGGAAGGCGCCGTTCGCGGTGACGTCTTCACTGTCCGGTGTCCCGGAGCGCACGGCGTCGATCAGGATGATCAGCGCGAGCGCGAGGACGACGATGAGCGCCTGGATCAACGACTCCTTGACCGGTGCGTTTGCCCACCAGACCGCGAGAATCATCCACGAGAGTGCGATCGCGAAGACGCCCACCATCGGCTCGGCGATCGCGCGCGATTCGCGGATCGTCCCGATCAGAAGGAGTCCGAGGATGATGGCGAGGCCCCACAGCGAGCTCTGGGCGACGCCGCTTCCGGCAAGGAAGAAGAGCAGGAGGAGACTCACGATCGCCGTTACGGCCGGCGCGATCCGCGGCTGAAGCGGCCGCTCGAAATGCCGCGCGATCGTCGGCACCGCAAGCATGAACAGGCCGAAGACGCCGAACACGATGACCGCCTCGACCAGACGATCAGGAATGAGGTAGCGCGCCGCCCACGCGCCCTCGGTCACGATCGCGAAGGCAGCCGCGACCGGATAGAGCAGCGTGCGACTCCAGACGATCGCCACGACCGCCGTCAGCGCGAGCAGCACGAGCAGCGTCGCGAAGAGAATCAGCGGCGACGCCGTCCGTGGCTCGATCGCAGTGAGAAGCGGAAAGAGAAAGAAGAGCGCCGGGGCCGCGAGGTTCCCGATCCACTCGCGCCGCGTCGCAACGAAGAGGAAGAGGACCACGAAGGCCGCCAGCCACACCAGAAGCAGCGGCCAGGCGCGATCGCTGTACGACGCGAGCGACCAGAGCGCAAACGTCACGACCGCCGCCGATGCAGCCACTGTGTGGAGCCACTCGACGCCGAGCCGGAGCGCGATCACGACGAGTCCGCCCGTCACCAGAAGCAGGAAGCCGAACAGGACGTTGAAGCGCAGCCCGTAGGCCGGGACCGCCGCTACGTGAAGTGCGAACGCAATCGGAAGAACGACGCTCGTGAGCGCGACCCTCTTGAAGAACCGGTCCGATCCTCCCTCCTCCGCATCGTTCCTGTGGGACCAGAGCGCGGCGGAGCCCGCGGCGGCGAACAAAAAGAAGATTCCGGCAGCGAGAGGCAGCTGCGCGGCGTCGAGGAACTTGCCGACCCAGGCCCACTGGTAGATCGCCGTGAGGACCAGGCTGCCGAACGTCAGCGCCGGCCAGCGCTTCTTGAACGCGACCCAGCTCAGGCCGACGTTGAGCAGCATCAGGTAGGAGAAGAGCGTGATCGGCGCGTTCTCTCCCGTCGACAGCAGTGCGGGGGTCGCGAAGCCGCCCAGCATTCCGAGGATTGCGATGAAGACCGACTCGCGCCGGATCGACAGCGCGACGGCGACTGCGGTGACGAGCAGCATGAGGCCGAAGGCCACGGCCGCCGGCACGAGGTGCCACACCGAGTACATCGCGAAAAGCGTCGCGTAGAGAATCGCGATCCCTGCCCCATGCAGTGCGTTCGCGGTGACGTGATACCCGCGGGCGACGCGGAGTTCGCACACGACGATGAGCGTCGTCCCCGCGAGAAGGCCGATTGCGGCGCGGATCTCGGGGATGAGCCACCCGCGCTCGACCGAGTACTTCAGGAAGAACACGGCCGCGAGGACGAGCGCGATTCCGGCCACCGCCGAGAAGAGCTTGATCCCGACGATGTTCTCCCAGTCGATCCAGCTGTCCCAGCTCCAGCGTTTGTCGAACCCCGCACCCAGAAGGTCCGCGGGTTCCTCCGGCCGGGCCTCGGGCTGGCTCTCCCGAACGTCTTCCTTCGCGGCCAGCGGCGAGACGATCGGCTCGGGAGCCGATTCGCCGCTCCCGGACGGGTCCTGCTGCCAGGGGGAGACGGGAGGGACCTCGTCCGGCGCCGCGATCGAAGGAGGGACTTCGACAGGAGCCACGACGTCGGGAGTCTCCGGTTCGGGTGAAGCGGCTGCCTGTGCTTCCTCCGAAGCTGCCGGCGACACCTCGGGTGAGACGGGCGCGGTGTCAGCCGGCGGAGATGCGGCCGCCTGTCCGGTGGCCTGCCGCGCGTACGACTCGACCAGGTCGCGAAGCATCGACGCGTAGCGCCGAAGCGCGGTGACGTCTCCCTCGAGCCGGTTCACGTCGGCGCGAAGTTTCGCGATCTCCGAGATGCTGCTGATGACCTTGACCAGGGCGAACAAGGCGACGCCCGTGACGACCAGGAACCCGAAGCATTCCATTGTCAGCTCCGACTGAAGGATACGACGGAGTCAGCCGTAAGCGTCCCGGTCCGGCGGCAGGTGGCACTAAATGAAGAGGGCGGGTCACCCCGCCCTCTTTCGACATCACCGTGATTGTTGAGATCAGGTCTTGGTTGGCTTCGGCGCCATGATCTTTTCGCGCCCGGTGAGGTACAGCAGCACCACGAGTGCGGCGAACGGGATCAGAGAGAGCAGATTCGCGGCGGAGCCGGTCTGAAGCGGGCTGGCGTTGCCGACGTTCTGCATCCACCTGAATGTGGACTCCATCGCGGGAACACCCGCGAGGAAGGCGAAGACGATGCCGGCGATTGCGCCGCCGGCGATGTAGCCGGACGCCATGAGAACGCCCGCGCTCTTGTCACCTTCCGCAACGAGCTGTTCCTCGCTCAGGTTCTTGCCGGCGAACTTCTTTGCGATCCACTTGTCGACGGCCCAGCGGACGATACCGCCGATGAGGATCGGGGACGACGACGCTAGCGGGAGGTAGACGCCGACCGCGAACGCGAGCGACGGGATGCCGGAGAGCTCGAGTACGACCGCGATCATCACGCCGAGGAGCACGAGGCCCCAGGGGAGCTCGCGGTTGAGGATGCCCTTGATGATGTACGACATCAGGGTGGCCTTCGGAGCGTCGAACTTGGTCACCTTCGTGCCGTCGGGGAGCTCGCGCACGGTCCCGTTGATGCCGGGATCGACGCGCCAGACCGGCGTGCCGTCGGGGTTGACGTAGTACTTGCCTGCGGGGCTGCCCTGTTCGTCGACCTTGAACCAGACGTTGTAGGCCTTGCTGTCGCCGCGCGACTGTTTGGCCGGGACGACCTCGGTCCTGCCATTCAGCTCACCCAGCGGAGCCTTGAACGAAGCGTTCTGGATCGGGACGTAGACGGTGGAAGCATTGTTGAGGCTGAGGAGGATCGGCCCGAGGATGACGGCCGATGCGAACGACCCGATGAGGATCGCGATCTGCTGGTAGCGCGGTGTCGCCCCGAGGAGATGGCCGGTCTTGAGTGCCTGGGAGGTCGTGCCGCCGTTGGACGACGCGATACAGACGATGGCCCCGAGCGAGAGCGCCGTCACGTAGTAGTTCTTCCCGGTCCATCCGAGCACGAGGAAGATGAGGCACGTCAGCAGCAGGGTGGCGACGGTCATGCCGGAGATCGGGTTCGACGACGAGCCGATCTCGCCGGTGAGGCGGGACGACACGGTGACGAACAGGAATCCGAAGACGACGATCAGGATCGCGGCCGCGAGGCGCGGGATCGGCCCGACACCGCCCGCATACAGCGGGTTGGCGAATGCGATCAGCACGACGAGGAGGATGACGCCGATGAGGACGAGCTTGAGCGGGAGGTCGCGATGCGTGCGCGGAACCTCGCCGGTCTCTTCGTGCACGCCGCCCTTGACGTCCTTCATGCCGCCCTTCATGCCGTGCCAGATCATCGGCAGCGACTTGAAGACGCTGATGATGCCGCCGGCCGCGACCGCGCCCGCACCGATGTAGAGCACGTAGGCGCCGCGGATGTCGTTCGGGGTCATCATCGAGATCGGCATCGTGCCCGGCGCGATGATCCCGGGGTTCGACTCGCCGAAGAACTTGATCATCGGGATGAGCACGAGGTAGGCGAGCACGCCGCCCGCGCACATGATCGCGGAGATGCGAAGCCCGATGATGTAGCCGACGCCGAGGAGCGCCGGCGAGATCTCTGCTGCGACCGACGCCGCTGCGAACGGCTTGCCGAAAATCTTCTCCGGCACGTCTTTCCAGAGGCGGAAGCCGGCCATCATCGTCTGGTAGACGAGGCCGATGCCGAAGCCGGTGAAGATCGTCTTCGCGCTCGTGGCGGCGCCACCATGCGCAGCCGCTTCGGCCTTCGCTTCGTCGGACGACGCTTCCTTCGACTCCTCCGACGCGCCAGCCTTCAGCACTTCAGCGCACGCAGTCCCCTCGGGATACTTGAGGATGCCGTGCTGCGCGACGATGAGCGCGCTGCGGAGCGGGATCATCATCAGGATGCCGAGAAGACCGCCGAGCAGCGCGACGAGCATCACGCGCGTGATCTCGAGGTCGAAGCCGAGGATGAGGATCGCCGGCATCGTGACGCCGACGCCGAACGCGATCGACTCACCTGCGGAGCCCGCGGTCTGCACGATGTTGTTCTCGAGGATCGTCGCGTTCCGCAGCCCCATCTTGTGGAGGAGGCGGAAGAGCGTGACCGAGATGACCGCGACCGGGATCGACGCGCTCACCGTGAGGCCGACCTTCAGCACGAGGTAGAGGGACGAGGCGCCGAAGATCATCCCGAGCAGCGTTCCGATGATGACCGGGAGGACGGTGAACTCCGGGATGATGCGGTTGGCCGGGATGTAAGGAACGAATCTGCCAAGGGGGGTGTCGGCTTTGACGCCGACTTTGTCCGGATGGCCCTGCGGGACGACAGTCATTGAGGTCTCCCTGCTGATGAAAGTTCCGGCATTGTAGCGCGCGGTCAGAGGCCCATCACCACAGAGACACAGAGAACACAGAGCATCACAGGGAACGTGCGGCTCTGCCTCCTCCTCTGTGCGTCTCTGTGTCCTCTGTGTCTCTGTGGTGTCAGGCCACCGCTTGCGGAAGGGCGGCCTGCAGGTAGCGGCCGGTGATGCTGTTCGGGTTCGCGGCGATGTCGGCCGGGGTGCCGGTCGCGACGATCTCGCCGCCGCCGTCGCCGCCTTCCGGTCCGAGGTCGATCACCCAGTCCGCCTGCTCGATGAGCTGCGTGTTGTGCTCGATGACGACCACCGAATTGCCGTGCACGATGAGGTCGCGGAACGTCTTGATCAGCACCTGCACGTCGGTGTGGTGCAGACCGGTGGTCGGCTCGTCGAAGAGGAAGAGCCGCGGCTTGTCGGCGTTCTTCGAGCTCTCGGCGAGGAACGAGGCGAGCTTCAGACGCTGCGCCTCGCCGCCCGAGAGCGAATCGGTCGACTGGCCGAGCCGCAGGTAGCCGAGGCCGACCGAGCGGAGCGCGTCGAGCTTCTTGAGGATGGCGCGCTTCTCGATGAAGAACTTCATTGCTTCGTCGACCGTGAGCGCGAGGATGTCGTGGACGTTCTTCCCCTTGTACCGGACTTTCATGACGACGTCGCTGAAGCGCCGCCCTTCGCACTTGTCGCAGACGACCTCGACGTCGGCGAGGAACTGCATGTCGATCGTGACGGTGCCTGCGCCCTGGCACGCCTCGCATCGCCCGCCGACCGTGTTGAACGAGAACATCCCGGGAGTTACGCCATTGAGCTTGGCGGTCGTCGTCTCGGAGAGAAGCTTCCGGATCTCGTCCCACGCCTTGGTGTAAGTGGCCGGGTTGGATCGTGAGGAGCGGCCGATCGGTGACTGGTCGACGAGCTCGATGTCGTAGATCAGGTCGGTCCCTTCGATCGCGTCGACCTTCCCGCTCTCGAGCCCGGCGATGCCGCGGCTGTCGCGCTGGTACCGGTTGTAGAGGCAGTTGCGGATGAGCGTCGACTTGCCCGAACCGGAGACGCCGGTCACGGCGACGAGCCTGCCGAGGGGGATGGTCGCGGTGACCCCCTTGAGGTTGTTCTCGCGGGCGTTGCGGATCGTGATCGCCCCGGCGTCCTCGATGACGTCGCCCGCGACGGCGACGACACGCGTGTCGACCGTGCGCGAAGGCCCGGTGTACAGGACGTTGCCGCCGAACTCTCCGGCTCCGGGCCCGAGCTCGATGTTCCAGTCGGCGCCCGCGATGATCGTCGGGTCGTGCTCGACGACGATGACCGTGTTGCCCGCGTTCTTCAACCGCCTGAGCACCGTCAGCAGCCGTTCGCTGTCGCGGGCGTGGAGGCCGACCGTCGGCTCGTCGATCACGTACATCGTCTCGGTGAGCGAGCTCCCGAGCGCGGCCGCGAGGTTGATGCGCTGCGACTCCCCGCCTGAGAGCGTCCGCGTCTGCCGGTCGAGCGTCAAATACGACAGTCCGACCTCGTCGAGGTAGACGAGGCGGTTGAAGATCTCGCGGCGCAGGTGGCCCGCCACCGACTCCTCCTGCTTCGAGAGAGCGAGGTACTCCCAGAAGCGGCGCGCGGTCTTCACGTTCATGCCGAACAGGTCGGCGATGCCGTGCTCGCGAAACCAGACGTTCGACGCCGCGGTCTTGAGCCTCGAGCCGCGGCAGTGCGGACACGGTTCGTAGCTGCGGTACTTCGCGAGCTTCACCCGGACGTGGATCTTGTATTTCTTCGTTTCGAGCCAGTCGAAAAAGCCCTTGATGCCGTACCACTTGCCGCGGCCGCTGTAGAGCACGTCCCACTCGGCCGGCGTGAGGTCCTTGACCGGGACGTCGAGGCGAAGACGGTATTTCGCAGCCGCCTTCTCCAGGTCCTCGTAGCAGTCCTCGTAGCCGGCCGAGTTCCACGGCGAGACCGGGAGCTCGTCGAGCCGCAGGGCGCGGTTCGGGATCACCTTCTCCATGTCGATGCCGATGATCCGGCCGTAGCCCTGGCAGTGCGTGCACGCTCCGAGCGGAGAGTTGAACGAGAACAGGTGCGGCGTCGGCTCGAGGAACTCGTTGCCGCAGCGGTTGCACGCGAAGTGCGACGTGAAGCGATGGCTCAACCAGCCCTCGGCCGAGTCCTCGAGAACGTTCACTGAACCCTTCGAGACCTCGAAGGCCTGCTCGATCGCCTCCGTGATCTGCGTGCGGCGCGTCTCGTCGATGCGAAGGCGGTTGATGACCAGCTCCAGCGACGTGAACGAGCTGCAGTCGGTCTCGTTGAGGTCGCGCACCTCGCCTTCGATCCAGATGCGGAAGAAGCCCGCCTTGACGAGCTGCTCGAGCACGACCTGGCGGTTCTCGGCGTCGAAGAAGATCGGCGCGAGGACGACCGCGCGCTTCCCCTTCAGCGTGTCGAGAATCGACGAAGTGATCGACTCAGGCGACTCCTTCCGGACGAGGACCTGGCAGTCCGGGCACAACGTCTCGCCGCAGTACGTCATGAAGAGGCGGATGTGGTCGGCGAGCTCGGTCGCGGTTCCGACGGTCGAGCGGGCGTTCTTGATCGAGTTCTTCTGCTCGATGGCGATCGCGGGGAGGATCCCGTCGATCTCGTCGACGTCGGGCCGGTCGATCCGGTCGAGGAACTGCCGGACGTACGTCGACATCGACTCGACGAACCGGCGCTGCCCCTCGGCATAGAGCGTGTTGAACGCCAGCGACGACTTCCCCGAGCCCGAAGGTCCGGTGATCACGGTCAGCTCACGCTGAGGGATGTCGACCGAGATGTTCTTGAGGTTGTGCGTGCGCGCGCCGCGGATCGCAACCTGACGGATGGCCATGAGGAACCCAAAACACGACGGCGGGAGGGGGTATGCCCGGGAAGTAAGAAGAGTGTAGAGTGAAGAGCGAAGGGGATTGTGGTTCCCTTCACTCTTCACTCTTCACTCTTCAGATTCTTATCCCGTGGCGGTGGTAGAAGTTGTACTCGCCGAGGCGGGAGCGGAGCTTCGTGACGACCTCGGCCGGCAGTTTAGCCTCGGTCGCCGCGACGTTCGCCTCGGTCTGCCGGACGCTTCGTGCGCCCGGAATCGTGGTCGAGACCGCATCGTGCGCGAGGACGAACCGCAGGGCCGCCTCCGACAGGGACCGGGTCGAACCGCCGACGATCGACTTCACTTCGTCCAGCCGCGGCATCACTTCCTGCAGCCGCTTCGGCGTCAGGAAGTTCTGGCGCACGTCGTCGGTCGAGAAGGTGCTGTCGTTCCGGAACTTTCCGGTCAGCAGACCCGACGCGAGCGGGACGCGCGCGATGATGCCGTAGCCTTTCTCGGCCGCGAGGGGAAAGAGCTCGGTGGCGGGAGCCTGATTCAGGACGTTGAACAGGACCTGGAGTGCGTAGCCCCAGCCGCGGCGGATGATCTCGACGCCTTCGTCCGGGGTCGTCACCGAGACGCCCCAGTAGCGGATCTTGCCGACCTCCTGCAGGCGGTCCATCGCTTCCTGGATGTCGTCGCGCTGCAGTTCGGCCAGGCTCGGGTTGTGGAGCTGGTAGAGATCGATGTAGTCGGTGCGGAGACGCTTGAGCGAGCCGTCGACGGCGTGGAAGACGTGCTTCCTGGAGAAGTCCTTCTGGAGACGGCCGGAGTCGTCGCGGGTGACGCCGACCTTCGTCGCGATCACGACGTCCTGCCGCCGGCGCGACAGGACGATGCCGAGGAGCGATTCGCTGCGGCCGAAACCGTAGGAGTCCGCAGTATCGAAGAAGGTCACGCCGAGGTCGCGGGCCCGGCGGATCGCCGCGAGCGACTCGTCGTCGTTCGTGCGGCCCCATCCGAAGGGGACGCCGGCCACTTCCGAAGAGCCGCCGATCGCCCAGGCGCCGAAGCCGACTTCACTGACCTTGATGCCGGTTTTTCCGAGATCGCGGTAGAGCATCGGTCTCATTCTACGGGGTCGCGTCGAAAGTGAAAGAGGACCGATTCGTCCGTTTGCGCTTTCTCTCCCCCGTCTTCACAGACGGACCTGGCGGACCTCGATCATCTCGCGGTAGGAGCGGAGGAACCGCAGTGTCTCGGCGTCCAGCGGGGAGTCGATCGTGATGATCGCCATCGCCTGTCCTGCCCCTTTCGCGGTGCGGGCGAGGTTGTACTCCGCGATGTTGACCTCGCGATCGCCGAGCAGCGTGCCCACTTTCCCGACGACGCCCGGAACGTCCCGGTTCACGATGTAGAGGAGGTGCCCCTGCGGCTTGAACTCGACCCGGAAGTCGTTGATCGAGACGATCCTCTGGTTCCTCTCGTGGAACACCGTGCCCGAGACGCAGAGCTCCTCGGTGGACGAAGCCGCCCGGATGGTGATCAGGTTCGCGTAATCGAGCGGGACGGGATGCGTCGTCGAGCTGATGGAGATGCCGCGCGTCTGCGCGATCTGCTCGGCGTTGACGAAGTTCACCGACTCCGAGAGGTGGGGCGTCAGCAACCCTTTGAGCGAGGCGATCGAGAGAATTCTGGTGAGCCGGTCCGGGACGCCCCACAGCTCGATGGCGCTCCGCTCGACCGGACCGTTCATGATCTGCGCCGCGAACAGGCCGAGCTTCTCTGCCAGGCTGATCATCGGCGCCGCGTCGGAGTCCGAGAGACCTTCGAACGGGAGGTTCACGGCGGAGACGAAGATCGAGCCGCGCAGGGCTTCGATCACCATCTCCGCGGTCTGCACCGCCACCCGGTCCTGCGCCTCGATCGTGTTCGCACCGATGTGCGGTGACAGGACCACGTTGGGCGCAAGCATGAGCGGGTGGTCCGCAGGAGGAGGCTCGTCGCTGTAGACGTCGATCGCGGCACCGGCCACCTTGCCGCTCTCGAGCGCCGCCCCGAGCGCCGCTTCGTCGTAGATGCCGCCGCGTGCGCAGTTCACCAGCAGCACGCCGTCCTTCATCTGCTCGAACTGCGCGGTGTCGATCATGCCGCGGGTCTCGTCCGAAAGCGGCGTGTGGACGGTGATCACGTCGGCCGTGCGGAGCAGAGCTTCGAGGGTGACCCGCTCGGCGCCGACCTTCTCGAACGCCGAGGTTGCGACGTAGGGATCGAAAGCGATCACGCGCATTCCGAACGCGCGCGCGCGGACGGTGACTCGCGAGCCGACCCTTCCGAGGCCGATGATGCCGAGCGTCTTCGCATTCAGCTCGGTGCCCATGAACTTCGAGCGCTTCCACTCGCCGCGCTTCACGCTCGCATGCGCCTCCGGGATGTTGCGACAGAGGGCGAGGAGCATGGCCATCGTGTGCTCGGTCGCGCTCATGATGTTCGCGGTCGGGGCGTTGATCACGAGGATGCCGCGCGCGGTGCATGCCTCGACGTCGACGTTGTCGAGGCCGACACCGGCGCGCCCGATGACGCGGAGTCGGTCGCCCGCGTCCACGAGCTCCTGCGTGACCGCCGTTCCGCTCCGCGTGATCAGCCCGTCGGAAGCGGCGACGGCCGAGAGGAGGTCGCTCCCCTGAAGGCCCGGCCGGTAATCGAGCTCCACGTCCGCTGCGGCCCGGAGGACGTCGAGCCCGGACTCTGCAAGCGTGTCGGTGACCAGGAGGCGGAGCTCGCTCATGCCCGCGTCACGTCCGTGAGCTCGTCGAGCATCGCGCTGAGGGAGTCGAGAGGGATGTCGCCCATGTGGCCGATCCGGAACGTGTTCGCCTTCCACTCTCCGTAGCCTCCGCCGAGGGCGAACCCGCGACGCTTCATCTCGGAGCGGATGGCTTCCGGATCGCCGACCGGCATGAGCGCGGTGACCGTGGCCGACGCGACCTCGGGCTGAGCGGCGAGTCTCGCGAATCGCGAGGTCTTCTCGTGCGTGAGGTCGCGCATGGCGCGATGACGCGCGAACCGGGCCTCGAGGCCTTCCCCGCGGAGGATGTTGTCGAGCTGTTTCGCAAGGGCCTGGAAGTGAGGGATCGACGGCGTCGACGGGACGCTGTTCTCGGCCGCGGCAGCCACATAGGGAAGAAGGTCGAAGTACGTGCCGCGGTAGGGATGCTTCGCCGCCCGAGTCACCGCGTCGTCGGACATCGCGGCGACGGTGATCCCGGGGGGCAGCGCGAGACATTTCTGCACGCTCGCGAAGCAGATGTCGATCCCCCAGTCGTCGAAGCTCACGGGAATGCCGCCCAGCGAAGAGACGGCATCGACGAGGACGAGGGTTTCGGGCGACTCCTCGTGCACGATCGCCGCGAGCTCGGCGACGTCGTTCGTCACGCCCGTCGACGTCTCGTTGTGCGTGATCGTGACCGCGTCGTAGTGCGTGCGGTGACGGGTGAGGTGGTCGGCCAGCTCCACGGGATCGATCGCCTGTCCCCATGGTGCGGAGAGTCGGTCGACTTCGACGCCGAGCGATTCCGCGATCGCGTACCAGCGTTCGCCGAACGCCCCGCACGTCGTCACCAGAACGCGCCTGCCGACGCAGTTCTCGAGTGCGGCCTCCATCATCCCGGTCCCGGACGAGGTCATCACGAACGTGTGCTGGCGGGTGCCGAAGAGCGTGTCGAGGTCCGCCGCGATCGACGTGAAGATCTCGCGGAACTCCGAGCTTCGATGACTGATGATCGGCCGCGCCATCTCTTCGAGGATCGAGGGGCGGACCCATACCGGACCTGGAACGAAGAACGTGCAGTTGTCAGCCATTGCATTCCGAGCCGTTCAGCGACGGCATCGCCGCCGTGGCCTCCGGCTCAAGCCTCCTCAGTGAGGTACGGTAGCACCGCTGCAATCGACGGCCCGTCGACGTAGACGTCCGCGGCCTCACGAACCGCGGGTCGCTGTCGCACGCCGCCGAACCCGATGAACAGATCGACCACGCCTTTGGTGGCGAGGTCGGTGACCCCGTCGCCCACGAAGGCGCTTCTTCCTTTCGACCGTGCAAGGATCGAGCGAACCAGGAGCTCCTTGCCGTCCTGCCGTGTGAGGAACGAGCGGTCGTCGTATCCGGCATACGAGCCGCCGGCGTCGAACCTGAGCTCGACGGCGTGGACGTTTCGCGGAGCGATCCGCAGTTCCTCGGCCAGAGGAGCGAGTGCCTGCGCGACGCCGGCGCTGACGAGACGGACGTGGGCTCCGGCTTTCGCGAGCGCGTCGATCGTCGCCGCGGCGCCCTCGACCATCGACTCGACGTAACGCCTCCCGAGGGCCTCGACGTCCTGGCGGGTCGGACGAGCAAGCTCGAGCCGGCGGGCGTAGACCTCCTCGAGCGGGAGCTCGCCTTCCTTCGCCTGACGCGTCAGCTCGATGACCGCTGCGTTGCCGCGAGCCAGTTCGTCGACTCCCTCGATCGTCACGAGGGTCGAATCGACGTCGAAGAAGACGAACCGGAACTTTGCTCTCGTCACGCCGCCTCCCCGCTCCGCACGACCTCCAGCAGATCGGAGAATCGTGCGAGGAAGTGGTCCGGACCGGCTGCGTGAAGGTCTTCCGGGGAGGCGTTCCCGGTCGGGATCACGGCCACGTCGACACCGCCGTTGCGTGCCGCTTCGACGTCGATCGTCATGTCGCCGACGAACAGGGCGCTCTCTGCAGGGCAGCCGGTCGCCTCGAGCGTGCGCAGGACGTGCGCGCCGTCCGGCTTGCTGGCTCCTGCGAGGTCCGGGCCGACGATCGCGTCGAAATGCCGCGAGAGATCGACGAAATCGAGAATCTTCTTCGAGAACGACGTCGGTTTGTTCGTGCAGACCGCCATCCGCACTCCCATCTGCGAAAGCTCGGCGAGCGTCTCCTCCACGTCGTCGAGGATCCGCGACTCCGAGCAGCAGATCTCGTCGTAGCGGCGCTCGAAAGCCTCCCGTACGGTGGGAGGAACGTTGGAGGTCTCGAAGGCCCGTTGCAGCAGCCGCTCGAGGCCGCTCCCGACGAAGTCGCGGATTCGGGCCGGGGCGATGTCGTCGAGCCCGTGCGCTCGCCGCGCGTAGTTCACCGCGTCCGCGAGCGCTGCGTACGAATCCACGAGGGTCCCGTCGAGGTCGAAAAGCACCGCGCGATAGCGCAGCGGGACAGGGGTCATGAGCGCCAGATTCTATCGAGTTCGGCGAGGACCGATTCGAGCGAGGGACGCGCGTCTGCCGAGATCGAAATCTGGGTCCACTCACCGAGGTGTTTGAAGCCTTCGACGAGGACGACATCCGTGGTGAACCGGCCGAGGAGATCGCCGGGATGCTCGAACGTCGTGCGCGACGTCCCTTCAGCGGTAAAGATCACCGCCTCGCCTTCACGCGCGAGGATGACCGGATCTGCGCCGGCAGCCTGGAACCTTCCGGTGTCTCCGCGGACCTCTTCGTTGAGAGGGTGATGCGTGTGCTTGATTGCGCCCACTCGCCTGCCCTGGCCGATGAAATGCTCGATGAGCCGGATGATGAGGGTGGTCTTGCCGGAGCCGGAGAAGCCGGTGAATGCGACGACGTCCATGCGACCGCATTCTCCATCATCGCCGCAGCTGCCAGCGAGCCCAGTCGCCGTCACGGGTCGAGCCGCTCGTACGACGCGCGAAGCATCGTGACTCGTTTCACGTACGTGCGCGTCTCCATGAAGGGGATCGACTCGACGAACTCGTCGAGCGGCATGCCCGGAGAGGCACGCTTCCACTTCGCCACGTTGCCCTGTCCCGCGTTGTACGACGCGACCGCCATGTGGACGTTGCCGCTGAACATCCGGATCAGCATCGCGAGGTGGAACGTTCCGAGCTGGATGTTGACCTCGGGGTTCTCGAGGCGCGACGCACCGAACGGAATCCGCAGCCGCCGCGCATGCTCGGCTGCGGTCGGCGGCATCAGCTGCATCAGCCCGGTCGCTCCGACCCGCGAACGTGCCTTCGGGTTGTAGTAGCTCTCCTGATGGATGAGCCCCTGCACGAGATGCGGATCGAGACCGTTCTTCTTCGCGTACTCCCGAATCTCTCCGGTGTAGCGGAGCGGGTAGTACATCTGCATGAAGTGCAGAGGCACGGTGTCCTGCTCGGGAGTCGCGAGCTGGGGCCACGCGCGGCGCAGCGATCTGTACATGAGGACGGTGTTGCCGGCCGACTGGTGGTACTCGGCCAGCAGTGCTTCGGCGAACCGCGTGTTCTCGCGGGTCATGTTCGCGCGGAGCTCGGCGTAGGCGTCGCGCATCTGCGACATCGCGGTCAGCTCGTAGGCGAGCCGCAGCTCGTCGGGCATCTGCTTCTCGGCGATCTCTTGCCAGTCGGGGCGGGCGAGCTCGAGGGGATCCGACTTCGGCTGCCGGCGCCTGGCCCCGCGATCGGCGGAGAAGCGCGCGTAGACATCGGCATACGGCGCGGATGCGAGACGCTGGTAGATCTCCTTCGCCTCGTCGCCTTTTCCGAGCCGCTCGGTCGTCCGGGCATACCAGTAATCCGCCTGCCGACGGATGTTCGGATGGGTGTAAGTCGAGCGGACGAAATCGAAGAGGTCCCGCGCGCCCGCGAGGTCACGTTTGACGTAGGCCGTCCAGGCCTTGTTCCAGAAGTGCTGGAGCGCGGGATCTGCGAGCGGGTCGAGGGCGATGAGTTGCGGGACGAGCTCCTGCGCGTAAGCGTCCTGGTTCTTCGCGAGAGCGCGGTCGATCAGCGAGCTCAGGACCGAGTGCTTCAAGTCAGGCGAGATCGGCAGCAGCAGCAGGTCCTTGAGGCGCTCGCTGGCGAGACGCTCGTACCGCTCCTTCTTCTCCTTCTTCGCGAGATCGACGAGCTCGATCTTCCTCGTGACGGTGACGTACCTGGGCCTCGTCACCAGCCGTGACTTCTTTCCCTTGCCGACGCGCACCTTCACCGAGCCCTGGCGTTTCTTCTCCTTCACGGTCTTGATGACCTTCGGATCGATCGACGCCGAGACGACTGCGTAGTTGCGGGCTGCCTGATGAAGGGCCGGGATGGCCTGTTTGAGAGCGCCGCCGGTCAGCGGCTCGAGCACCTCGTTCGACTCTTCGAAACGGCGGAGCCGGCTCATGGCGATGCCGCGCTGCAGACGGATGGAGGGACCGAGCGAGCCCGGTGCGGACGACGCGAGGGCGTCGAGCTCAGAGAGAGCGCTTTCGGGTTTCTGCGCGGCGAGGAGCGCTTCGGCGCGCGCGAGGCGATCCTGCGGTGCAAGCCCGAGGTCCTCCGGCGCGCTTCCGTTGATCGACTGGAGGAGCGCGAGCGCTTCACCCGCCTGCGCGGACGCCGGGTGGTAGATGACGATCCGGCGCGCGGCATCGAGCGCACCGGTGAAGTCGCCATCGTTGAGACGAGCTCCGACCGCCAGCCAGCGCGCGTTCGCGGCAATCGCCTGGTCGGACGTTCGAAGCGCGATGCTCGCGTAGACGTCGGCTGCCCGGCGCCAGTCACCGGACGTCGCGTAGAGACCTGCGAGGTTGAACGCCGCATCGGTTCCGTAAATCAGACGCGGCGTTCGCCGCCAGAGCCTGGCGAGCGTGAGCCGCGCGGCCGCCGGGTTCCCGTCGAGCTGGTAGGCGTTCGCAAGGTAGTACAGCCGGTACTCCTCGACCCGCCTCGACCCGAAGCCGAAGGAGGAGAGTTTTTCGACCGCTGTCGCCCCTTCGTTGCCCTGGAGTGCGGTGAGCCCCTCTTCGAACTTCACCTGCAGCTTCGCCAGATCGGGGGGCGCCTCCGGATTCTGAAGCTGAGCCAGCTCCTTGCGGCGCTCATCGGAGATCGGGCGCTCGTGGAAGAGCGTCAGCAACACGACCCCAGTGATCGCGACGGCGAGGATCGTCGCAACCAAAGGCCACCGCACTCGATACAGCTTCAGCACGGCGCTACCAGGTGCTAGACGTCTGCCAGCGGAGAACCGGGGCCGTTACATGCCCCTAGAGGCCGAGAATCTCGGTCTGCCCGTCGGCGAGAATCCGCACCAGCTCGTCGTAGAAGTAATTCGAGACGTTTCTGATGTCCTGTCCGATCCGCTCGTCGTACATCTGGCGGCTGCGGTCGATGTCCTCTTTGAGCCGTTCGTACAGGTCCTTGTTCTTCCGTCCCTGATCGACCTTGGCCTCGTTGTAGAGCTTGATCTCGGAAACGAGCAGGCGCGCGAAGCGACGCGCTTCGTCGTGCCGCTTCGCGTCGTCGGTGGTCGTGGCAAAGGCGCCGCCGCGGGCGAGGCCCGGAGGCGGGATGTACTGCGTGCTCGACTTCTCTTCCGACGGCTCGGGAGCGGGTCGTGGGACTTCGACGGAGGGGATACGGGTCGTCCCGGCGCCGGTCGGCATCCTCGGCGGGATCGCAGGCTCTGCCGGCCGGGAGACCGGGGGAGGCGCAGCAGGACGCGGAGGTGGCGGGGTGAACGCCGGAGCTGGAGCAGGAGGAGGTGCCGCGGGCCGCGGAGCTGCTG
>JBAQWH010000513.1:0-12458 GCA_049298815.1 Thermoanaerobaculia bacterium
CCGTAGCGGTCGACGTCGCGCGGCACGATCTCGAGCTCGGCGCCGCCCGTGAGCGCCCGCAGACTCTGTCGCGCCTGAGTCGAGTACGCCTGCCCCTTCTCCGGCGCGTCGATCGCGGAGATCCGCACCTTCACGCTTCGGCCGCCGGAGACGCGCACCACGATCGAGTCGCCGTCCGACACGTGCATCACGCGTCCGCGGAAAGGCACGACTTCCGTTTTCGCGAAGGCCATCGCGAAGACGAGGAGAAGTGCGACCGGCACCCATCGTTGCATCGGCCGCGATCATAGTGGAGCGGACTCACACCGGAACGGGCATGTCACCCGCTACAATGCGCCGAAACGATGACGACTTCGATTTCCCCCGCCGCCATCTCCACCGTCGACACCGTAGCCACGAAGTTCCGCGACAACGACGTCCCGATCGAGGAGATCGAGGGCGGGTTCGCCTATGACAGCGGCGACGCGGACACGGCCGTTCGCGCGATCGCTCCGGACCCTGCGTCGCGCCTGGTGGGTGCGAGCGGCGTGATCACCGTCGAGACCGATCTCCCCGAGGACGCCACGGATTTGACGGACGACGAGCTCGCGCTGCTCAACCGCATGGCGATGCTGAGCGCCACCGTCAGGCGAGCGGACGGCACGCTGCTCGCCGCCTGCCGCGTCTCCGTCTTCGAAGGGGCGGAAGATGCGCTCGACCTCCAGCGTCATTTGATCTTCGGCGCGGCGCTCATTCAGGGCGAGGAGCTCGAGCGTGCGGTCCGCTTCCTGTTCGAAGACGAAAAGGAATTCGACCATCTCCCCGCCGGCGACGAGCCCGGCGCCTGGAACGCGGACGAGTTCGCGCGCACCGCGCGGTCGCTCTATTGCACCGCCACGCACAGCGCGGAAGGACTGACCGCCGAGCTCCCATGGGACGACGCGGCCTCGTCCGGCGACGCGCAGAGAATGTCGCTCCTCCGCCTGACCGTCACCGAGCATCCCGGCTGCGGCCGGGGCCTCCACTTCACGCTCGACCTCCCGCTTCAGTTCGACAACGAGGAGCTCGGCGGCGTCTGCAGTGAGCTGAACCTCGGCGACTACGAGTCGCACGCGGGGCCGCCGATGTTCGGCGCCTGGTGTGCCGGCGCGACCGAGCGCAACCCCGCCTTCATCGGCTTCATCCCGAACCTGCTCCATCGCCCCTTCATCGTCGAGCGACTCACCGGCTGGCTCGTTCAGCGCGCCGAGTGGGCGCGCAAGCACTTCGAAGAGCGCTAGCGGTTCGCGGTCACACTCACTGCATCACACGGAACGGCGGACCTCCAGGTCCGCCCCCGCCTGACGTCCCCGTCCCCCCTCCGATCCCCTCCCACCCCATTCGACCGGTTGACAGTCAAACCGGCCGGGCGTAGGTTATGTAACCGTTTACATTCAGACACGACGGCCTCCCCGGAGGTCCGTCGCCGCGTGCATCAGCAGACTCCAACCAATCGTCGTCAGCCGCTCCGGCGGCGCGTGACAAGGAGAGAGCAAATGACACGTAGTGCGCTGGTCACAGGTTTCCTGGTCGTCGCGCTCGCCGTCCTCCTTCCCGGCGGCCCCGTCCAGGCTCAGATCACCACGGCGTCGGTGTCCGGCGTCGTCTTCGACGCGACTGGTCCGATCCCGGGAGCGACGGTGGTCGCGGTGAATACCCGGAGCGGCTTCCGCCACGAGACGACTGCCGGAAACGACGGGCGATACCAGATCGCCGGTCTGCAGCCCGGCACGTACGACATCAAGGTCGCATCGGAGGCCTACAAGGAGCAGACGAGGAGCGTGCAGGTCCTCATCGGCCAGACGTTGACGGCCGACTTCAAGCTCACGGTCGACGCCCTCTACACCGAGAACATCACGGTCGTCGGCGAGACGACACAGCTGCTCGTCGACACCAAGAGCTCGGAGGTGACGACGAACATCACGCCGCAGCAGATCGAGTCGCTGCCCGTGAACAACCGCAACTTCCTCGCGTACGCGGCTCTGGCTCCCGGCGTCTCGTTCACGGCCAACACCGACGAGGCGGGGCAGACGTTCAGCAGCGGTGCGCAGAAGTCGTCGCAGGTGAACGTCTTCATCGATGGTGTCTCCTACAAGAACGACCTGATCAAGGGCGGCGCGTTCATGCAGGACTCCAGCCGCGGCAACCCGTTCCCGCAGAGCGCCGTGCAGGAGTACCAGGTCCTCACCCAGAACTACAAAGCGGAGTACGACAAGGCTGCGGCGGCCGTCATCACGGCGGTGACGAAGTCCGGCGGCAATGCCTTCGCGGGCGACGTCTTCTACTTCCTGCAGAACAAAGGGATGGTCACGCAGGACGACTTCGCGAAGACGCGTGGCGACAAGAAGGCACCGTATGAGCGGAACCAGTACGGCTTCTCGCTCGGCGGGCCGATCATCGCGGACAAGCTCAACTTCTTCCTGACCGCCGAGCGGAACGATCGCGAGGTCGTCTCGTCCGTCTTCCACGGTTCGGAGTGGGCGAAGCGGCCGGCGAACGTCGCCACGATCCTCGACGCCTACGACACCGGCACGCTCTCCGCGCCGCTCGACTCGAAGCTCTATTTCGGCAAGGTCTCGCTGCAGCCGGCGTCGAATCAGTCGGCCGAGATGACGTTCCACCGGCGCGACGAGCAGGAGCGCCGAGGCTTCGGGAACCAGCGGGTCGAGGAAGGGGCGACGAACTTCGAGGTTGCGACCGATGCCCT
This sequence comes from Thermoanaerobaculia bacterium, assembly GCA_049298815.1. Taxonomy (GTDB): domain Bacteria; phylum Acidobacteriota; class Thermoanaerobaculia; order Gp7-AA8; family Gp7-AA8; genus JBAQWH01. Next base: position 2,726 of record JBAQWH010000513.1, read on the forward strand.
CTCGCTGCGGCACCAGTTCGTCTTCGGCGGCAACGCGATCAACGAAGCGACGGTCACCTATCAGAGCCAGCAGTGGAACGACACGGCGATCGACCCGTCGAAGCCGCACCTGAACTACACCAACCTGCTCGACATCGGTGGCAAGGACTTCCTCCAGAACCTCGAGCAGAAGAAGATCTCCATTCGCGACGACCTTTCCTACTTCGTGAACTGGGCCGGCTCCCACGCCATCAAGGGCGGACTCGTCCTGAGCCAGGTCGAGTACGACATGAGCAAGGCGGCGTACGGCAACCCGTACTTCGAGTTCCGCAGCGCTGAGAACTGGCAGTTCCCGTTCCTCGCCCGCTACGGATTCGGCGACCCGGCGCTCCAGTTCGACAACACGCAGTACGGTCTCTACGTGCAGGACGACTGGACGATCTTCCGCCTCACCGTCAGCGGCGGCGTCCGGTGGGACTACGAGACCAACATGTTGAACAACGACTGGGTGACCCCGCCGGACGTCGCGAACGGTCTTCGCACCGCGTGCAGGACCTACGGCACTGCGATCGGCGGCAAGACCGACTGGTGCATCAAGGACCTCTTCGACGTCGAGGACTACATCTCGACCGGCGACAACCGGAGCTCGTACAAGGGGATGATCCAGCCGCGCATCGGCCTGACCTTCGACGCGACCGGCGACGGCAAGACCGTCCTGTTCGGCGGGTGGGGTCTCTACTACGACCGCGTCCCGCTCAACGACATCTTCGACGAGCAGTACCGGCACTCCTTCAAGCAGTACACGTTCTGCTTCACCCAGGACGGCACGCAGCCCGCGAACTGCGGCGTCCCGGCCATCCAATGGAATCCGTCGTACCAGTCAGCCGCCGGCCTCGCGGGCCTCGTCGCGAAGGGACAGACGCCAGGCCCCGAGATCTTCCTCCTCAAGAACGACATGAAGCCGCCCCGCACGATCCAGTACACGGCGGGCATCCGTCGTCAGCTGACCAGCAGCTGGCTGGGCTCCCTCACCTACGCGGCGTCGCGCGGCAGGAACGGCATGGCGTGGAGCTTCGGGACGCTTCCCCCCGGAACTGCCTTCAACGACCGGTGGGGCAACTGGATCAGCATTCCCGGCTACGGCTTCATCATGCGCAGCTACGACCAGCGCAGGACCGAGTACGACGGCATCTACCTGACGCTCGATCGCCCGCGGACTGCCGGTTCACGCTGGGGCATGAACATCGCCTACACCTACGGCGAGGGCTTCCAGAATGCGTCGACCGATGACGGCACCGCGTTCGCCTTCGATTACGTCCCGACCGACTGGCCGATGTTCCCGTCGAACGGAGACGAGCGCCACAAGCTGGTGATGAGCGGGACGCTCGCCCTCCCGGCCGGGTTCGAGGCCTCCTCGATCATCTCGCTCGGCTCCGGGACTCCGTACACCTACACCGACTGCCTTGCCGGCTGGGACAAGTGCAAGACGATGTTCAACGGCCAGCGACCCGAGAAGGAGAGCTTCCTCGGGCTGAAGGAGTTCGCGTACCGCAGCGTCGATGCGCGGCTCCAGTGGAACGCCCCCTCCTTCGGCACTCCCGCGCGGGTCAGCCTGATCGGCGAAGCGTTCAACCTCTTCAACTTCGACAACAACGGCTGCCTCGAAGGGTGGGCCGGCGCACCGGGAGAGCCGAATCCGAAGTTCGGTCAGCCGACCTGCCAGTTCAACACGAGGCGCTTCCAGCTGGGCGCACGAATCGCGTTCTGATCGCGTGCAAATCGCGAGGCGGCCCGGGCAACCGGGCCGCCTCACTTGTGTCGGCTGGAAGCAGCAATCCCCCGCTCACCGCTGCAGGACGATCTCACCTCGCCGCACCCTCTCCACCTGAGCGGCCGTCGCCGTCCGTCCGGTGAACTTGCCAGCGTTCGCAGGGAGAGCGGCGGTGAGGCGCTTCGCCCACTCGTCGGGGGTTCCTTCGGAGACGTCGATGAGCCAGATGCGCGGCTCGATCTCCCGGTGAGAGAGGTCGTGTCGTTCGATGGCTCCCTGGGCGTGCTCGCGGTCGGAGCCGGTGAAGGTCAACTCGATGAGGTTCATGGGTCCGCGGTCCAGAAGAAGAAGCAGGATGAAGACGAGCATGGCAAGCGCAGAGGGAGGAGTCAGGGGCCGCCGCGCGCCCTTCGTGTGGGACGCGCCGAGGCTACCTCGGCGCGTCCGCACGGTCAACGTCAGCGGTCGTTGTGCAGCTCGATGAACTCGTACACGTAGTTGCCGGTTCCCGTCGCGTCAGAGAATTCGTTGATGATCACGCCCTTCGCGCAGCCGCTTGCGGCACCCGATCCCGGATTGCCCGACGCGTCGCCGACATTCGCCCAACTGGACGCTTTGCTCGCCGAGCCGCAGGGGTTCAGCCGCTGGAACGAGCGGCCGGCCGAGGAAGGCATCGAGACAGTGCGTCCGTCCACCTTCTGCCCGGACGCGTTGTAGAGCGTGAAGTTCTCGCCGCCGTTGATCACAGGCATCGCGTCGCCCGAGTCGATGTAGACGACGTTCGCCTGCAGGGTCACGCCCCAGAACGCCTCGAAGGCGGCCTTGGTCGCGTTCCGCCCGATCACCACGTAGCCGTGGTCCGGGATCACGGTCCCGGTCGGGAGAACGAACGTTCCGCTCGCATTGGCCTGAGCGACGCGCCATCCGGAGATGTCCGTGCCAACCGGCTGCGGCGGGGCGGTGTTGCTCACGGTCACGTTCACGGCGGCAGACGTCGTCGAGTTGCCGGCTGCGTCGTAGGCCTTCGACGTGAGGCCGTGCGAGGCGTTCGTCGCGGTCGTCGTATCCCAGCTCCAGGAGTAGGGAGCGCTCGAGTCCGTCGCCTTCAATGCGCCATCCAGGTAGAACTCGACCTGCGTCACGCCGATGTTGTCGGTCGCACCCGCACTGACTGCAACCGTGCCAGAGACCGTCGATCCCGTCGACGGTGCCGTGATCGAGGTGGACGGCGGCTCCGTGTCCGGAACGGGCGCTGCGTCGTCGATCGTGAAGCTTCGCGGCAGGCCGGCCGGCGCGATCTCGTTCGGCCCCTGGTTCACCTGCCCGTCGGCCGAGACCGTGAAGATGTTCAGCCCGTCGGTCACGATCTTGATGTTCCCCACGCAATAGCCGGACTTGCTCGTGAGCGTACCGGACGGAGAGCCTTCCTCGGTCTGGAGCACGAACGTCGGCGGCGCGGAGACGCACGCGGACGCCTGACCCAGGAGGACGTTCTCCACGACGTCGATGCGCGGGAGGTCCCAGCCGGTCGTCTGTCCCGAGCCGACGGCGACGATCGCAACCGCAGGCACCGAGTAGTCCATCCAGTTGTTGTTGGTGCTGCTCTCGCTGCCGTGATGGTTCACGTTGAGCACGTCGATGCCGCCGGTCGTGATGAGCGGATACGCACCGCCGGGGGAGATCGCCAGGACGATCGAGCTCTCCACGTCGGTTTGCCCAGTCGAACGGCCGGTGCACGAGTTGTCGATCGAGCCGCCGCCGACGTCGCTCGCCCACAGCCAGTCGAAGCCGCCGTACTGGAGAAGCATCGCGATCGAGCGGTCGTTCTCGTCGCTGACCGCGACCGTACCTCCACCGATGATCTTGCCGTTGACCGCCACGCAGGTCAGCGTCGCGCCGTTGCCCAGCGGAATCACGGTTCCCGGAGTGATCGTGACCGGCCGGCCGGCCGTGGTCGTCGCCGCAGCATTCGTCCAGCCGTCGACGCAGCTGCTCGTGTAGGTCGAACCGTTCTGGTACTGCTTCACCCGCACGTCGTAGCCCGCGTTGATGACCTCGTCGAGCCCGCCGATGTGGTCGCAGTGCTGATGGCCGCCGACGATGTAGTCGAGCCCGTTCGCCGGCGCGATGCCGACCGACTGCAGGTAAGGAACGACCTCGCTGGTCCCCTTGCCGGTGTCGCCCGCCTCGAGAAGCACGGTCGTTCCGTCAGGACCTTTCACGAGGACCGAGCTGCCCCAGCCGACGTTGATGTAGTGGATCTCGAGGTTCTGTGCCGAGGCCGCAAACGAAAGCAACAGCAGGCAACAACCGACCACAGCCGTGCGAATTGACGTCATCGTTCATCCTCCGAATTATCGTAAGAATAACCGACACAGTTTTGTAACGCACTTCATTTCGGCGATACAGTGGCTCCTCGGAGGCTGCGATGTTCGATTTCGTCCTCGACGAGGCCCAGCGTGCCCTGCGCGATGAGGTCCGCGACTTCGTCAAGTCGGTTCCCCGCCAGCTCATCCTCGACATGGACGCCGACAAGGTCGATTTCCCGCGCGAGTTCCTGCGCGAGGCGGGCCGCCGCAACCTGATGGGCTGCCGCCATCCGAAGCGATGGGGCGGCCGCGACCTCGACTGGGTCAGCACCGCGATGGTGATGGAGGAGGTCGGCGTCCTCGGCTACATCTTCGCCTGCACGCTCGGGGTCGGCGCCGAGCTGGTGTGCGACGCGATCGTCCTGCACGGCACGGACGCACAGCGGGAGAAGTACGTCGCCCCGCTCCTGCGCGGCGAGATCTTCGCGGCCGAGTGCCTCACCGAGCCACGCGGCGGCTCCGACTTCTTCGGCACGAACACGGCGGCCGAGGATCGAGGCGATCACTTCCTGATCAACGGCCAGAAGCGCTTCATCGTCGGCGGCACTGCGGCCGACTACTTCCTCGTCTACGCCCGCACCGATCCCGACCCGCAGGCGGAGCCGCGCCGCAGCATTTCCTGCTTCATCGTCGATCGCACCGACGGCGTGTCGACCCCCTACATTTACGGTCTGATGGGATGTCGCGGCGGCGGCGCGAGCCGCGTGGTCTTCAAGGACGTGCAGGTGCCGAAGGAGAACCTGCTGGGCGAGCTGCATGGCGGTCTCGCGGTGTTCAACACGATGATGATCCCGGAGCGGCTGGGGACCGCTGCGATGACCATCGGCGCCGCCCGGCCGGCGCTCGAGATCGCGACGACGTACAGCGGCCGCCGCAAGGCATTCGGCCAGACCATCAACCGCTTTCAGGGGGTCAGCTTCCAGATCGCCGAAGCCGCGATGCTCCTCGACGCCGCCCGCGCATTCGTCTACAGCACCTGTCTCGCGGTCCAGAAAGAGGGAGCGACGCCCCACGTGCGCCGCCTGGTGTCGGAGACCAAGAAGTTCGTCACCGAGTCCTGCCAGCAGGCCGCCCACAACGCGATGCAGGTGATGGGCGGCATCGGCTACACGAACGTCTTCCCGGTCGAGCGCATCGTCCGCGACCTGCGGCTGGCGTCGATCTGGACCGGCACGAACGAGGTCATGTCGGCCATCATCGGCAGCGAGTGGGCCAAAGAACACGAGGCCGCGAAACGCGCCGGCCGGACGCGCGACTCGGAGCTCGACGCCCTCGAGTCCGGTGCGGAGAACGAGAAGATCTACGAATAGCGAGCCCGATTCCTCTCCCGGGTCCGCGCCGCGAGGTCAGTCTGCGCGAAACCCTTCGGGATATCGCAGGAACTCGCCGTTCGAGTAGACGATGTCGTCGTTGAACGTCTTGATCGCCGACGGCTCGGTGCGGAACCAGATCAGCGGCTCCTGCTCCACCCGCCCGTCCTTGCCGGCGCTTGCGAGGACGTAGGACAGGCAGCGCTGACCGGAGCAGTCGATTCCCTGGTAGACGAACCGATTCCCCCAGCCGTCGGTGCGAGGAAAGGACTCGACGTACTTCGGCTCGAGCATCGTCGCAAGCTCGTCCAGCGAGGCGACCGGGTACTCGTTCGTGTCGCTCGCACGCGCCTCGATCGCTGCCGCGATCGTGCGGATGTGGGCCACCGTCCGTTTCTGCTTCGAGCGCTGCATGGCCGTGAGGACGTTCGGGATCGCGATTGCCGCGATCACACCCGGAATGTAGAGCAGGATCGAAATCAGCGAGACGATCCCGACGAACTTCCAGAACGACTTCTGGTGGCTCAGCGCCGCCTCGACTGCGTGGGTCTTGGATGGTGCCTCGATCGCTTCTCCGATCGAGCTCGCATAACGCCACAGATAGCGCGAAGGAAAAATGTAGACGACACCCATCACCAGGTAGAGCACCCCGATGCCGGCGACCATCGCGCCTTCGCGTTTGCCGTCCATGAAAAGCCAGATCCCGTAGCCGGCCATGCCGAGCGATACGAGGACGAGGATGCCGACCATGACGAAGCCGAGGATCGCGAGGAACTTCACCCACGGACGCGTCTTCGCGAGCGAGTCGAGCATTGCAGCGCTGAGCTCGCCGGCCGACGCCGGGGAAACCTGCACCGGTGGGATGGAGATGTCGGTCAAGAGGACCTCCTTTGTAGGAGAGTGCGGACAACCGATCATACGCCCGGCTGCCCCGCGATGTCGCGCTCTATTGCCGCGCAGTCACCTCATCGAGCCCTCACTTCAACTCGGCCAGCCAGGCTCCCGCAAACGCCCTCACTCGCTCGGTCGTCTCCCGTCCCGCGCGATAGGCCAGCTTCCACTCGGCCGGCTTCTTCTCGTACTCCGCATTCGCGAAGCGCTGGACACCCCCGCGCGAAACGAGCTTCGCATCGAAGTCGACATTCGCCGTCGCGTCGAGCAGCTCGCGAAGGCGCCGTTTCACGAGAGCGCGCGGCTCGGCCGGATAGTCCGCCGCCCACTTCGCCGCCTTCTCTTCGTACGCGCTCTTGTTGCTCGAGCGTTCCATCTCGATGCCCTGCCGCTCCATCTCGCGCATCTCCGGGGTATCGAACACTTTCATCGCCTCGACGGCGGCTCGATAGCCCTCTTCGGCCTGTTTCCGGTATTCGGCCGGCATCGCTGCGACGTTCTTCTTCATCTCCTCGAGGTCGGCCTTGCGCTTCGCCGCCCGCGCCTTCAGCTCATCGTCGACCGAGCGCACGGCGCCGGACGCCTGGGGCTTCCGTTCGTTGCGCCACGCCGCGTAATCGGTCGCAAACTGCGGTGACGAGAGATAGCTCTTCGCCCAGACGAGGGACTGCTCCGCGAGCACGGCCCGGGCAGCCCCGGCCGCGGCGCGGAACGGCTCGCGAACCCGCCAGGTGTTGACGTTGCCGGTGCCGATCGCCGAGACGACTTCGGACCGCGCGTCGTTCGCCGACACTTTCAACTGCTGGAGCACGTCCCCTGCTCCGATCGCTCCTGCAGCCGTCACGAGAAGGACCGAACAGGCCAGTACGAGATTTCGCATTCGTAGAGGCTAGCAGACGCGGTCGCGCGAGCGGTGCCCCGCGATGTTGCGCCTCCCGACGCCGAACCTTGGCAGAATAGGCTGACAGAGGGAGGCTGATGCGACGGTACCTGGTGGTCATCGCGGTCATCGCGCTCGCGACCGGAGCCGCGAGCGGCTCGGAGGCCGAGCTCGACGCGCTGCGGATCGACTACGCGAAGCACTTCTTCACGCCGGAGGCGCACCTCCGACTTGCGAAGTACCTCGCGGACCATGGATGGCCACTGACGGCGTTCAACCTTTCCGAGGAGGCGCGACAGCGGCATTTCTCCGAGCGGGAGTTCGCACGCGCGGCCCGGGCCGTCTACCGCAACGATCCGTTCGACGACTCCTCCGATGCAGAGCGTGCCCTTTGTGAAGCGATCGTCACTCAACCGACGCCGTCGGCTTCGAAGCTGCGCGCCCTCGCCGACATCCACATCGCGCGCAAGGAGTGGGCACAGGCGGAGGATCTGCTCCATCAGGCCATCGCGCTCGAGCCTGAATCGTATGCGCCGGTTTCGACGCTCGCAGCATTGCTCCGCTGGACCGAGCGCGAGGCCGAAGGCGATGCGCTCGACTATGCCTGGCTCGACGCGCGTCCGGACTCGCTGGAGACCTGGAGGGTGAGAGCTGCGCGCATCGTCGAGCAGGACATCGAGGCTGCCACCGCGACCATCGAGGAGGCTCGCGCGCGCTTTCCGAATGACGGCGAGATCCTCTTCCACTACGCAGGCCTGCTGCACGATCAGAAGAGGCTCGCGGAAGCCGCGGTGGAGTACGAGCGCGCTGCGGCCCTTGCACCGAGTTCTGCCTACATCCAGGGATGGACGGCGCGGTTCTTCCTCAGGGCGATGAAGGACCGGGAGAAGGCGGTCCACTACTACCTCCGGGCGTATTTCCTCGATCCGGAGTTCGCCGATACCGAGCCGGTGCACGAGAGGGTGAAGGCGCTCGTGCAGGAACGAGCGTCCGAGGTCGCGCGCACGCTCGGGCGAAGTTCGAAGGCGATCGAGGAGTTGCTGGGGCATCCGAACCCGTTCGTCGCAGACCTCGGCCTCGATGCGGCTTCACTGTCGTGGTGGCCGAGCTACACCACGCCGGTCGTGCTGCTGCTCGAGCACGACGACCCGACCCTCCGGTACTCCGCCGCCGCGCTTCTCGGACGCATCGTTCACCGGTCGGCTGACGGCTGGCTGCGGTCGGTCGTCGCGCGCGAGCCGGCGGACCCTGGCAGGAGCCCGTTCGGCGTGCTGACGAGGAAGGAACGCAGCCCGGGTCGGGACCTCTATGTGCGGAGCGCTGCCGCCTACATCGCGGGCGGCCGGTTCGGCATCTACGTCCTGCCGATGCTCGAGCCCTGGCTCACGGATCCCTCCGATCTGTTGCGCTACGACGCAGTCTCGGTCCTCGCCGAGTACGGAGGCGCCCGCGGGCTGGAGCGGCTACGTAAGCTGCGAGACTCCGGAACGGTGCAGGACGCGAGGATCCGGACGATCCTCGAGAACATCAAGTAAGAAGTCAGAAGTAAGAAGGATGAAAAGAGGGTGACGCAGCAGTCCTTTCCTCCTTCATACTTCTGACTTCCAACTTCTACCGGAGGAAGCAATGGGCGGATTTCTCGACAACCTCAAGAACCAGATTGGCTCGCAGTTCATCGAGATCATCGAATGGCTCGACGACTCGAACGACACGATGGTCTACCGCTTCCCCGTCTACAACCAGGAGATCAAGATGGGGGCGCAGCTCACGGTGCGCGAGAACCAGGTCGCGCTCTTCGTGAACGAAGGGAAGGCGGCGGACCTCTTCACCCCGGGGCGCTATGAGCTGTCGACGCAGAACGTCCCGATCCTGACGACGCTGCGCGGATGGAAGTACGGCTTCCAGTCGCCGTTCAAGGCCGAGGTCTACTTCTTCAACACCCGCCTGTTCACGGACCTCAAGTGGGGAACGACGAATCCGGTGATGATGCGCGACTCGGAGTTCGGGATGATCCGCCTTCGCGCGTACGGCACCTACGCGACGAAGATCTCGGACGCGAAGGTCTTCTTCCAGCAGGTGGTCGGGACGCAGGGGCTCACGACGACCGAGGAGATCCTCGGGCAGATGCGCTCGACGATCATGTCGCGGCTCTCGGACGCCATCGCGGAGGCGAAGATTCCGGCGCTCGACCTCGCGTCGAACTACAACGAGCTCTCGCAGTTCGCGAAGCGCGACATCTCTCCCGACTTCGCGAGCTTCGGACTCGAGCTCGCGCGATTCTTCGTCGAGAACATCTCCCTGCCGGAAGAGGTCGAGGCTGCAATCGACCAGCGCTCGAAGCTCGGCGTCCTCGGAGACAGGCTCCAGCAGTACACACAGCTGCAAACGGCAGAGGCGATCGGAACCGCAGCGGCAAACCCCGGCGGCATCGCGGGTGCCGGGGCGGGACTCGGTGCAGGACTCGCGATCGGACAGGCAATGGGCGGTGCGTTCTCCCAGGCGGCGGCTCCTCCGCCCCCGGCCGGGGCAGCGC